>NZ_JBSVZB010000006.1:241222-378746 GCF_054072015.1 Cupriavidus sp. CP313
GGCTGCGGAGGCCTGTTTGCGCGGGCCGCCGCAGCGCAGGGTTAGCTGTACTGCGTCACGATCTCTCCGACCGTGCGCAGGATGTCGCGGCGGCGATAGCCGAGCAGGGCGGTCTCGGCCGCATCCGGCTCGTAGTAGAGGGTGTTGCCCCGGCCGAAGCAGATGGCCGAGTCCGGCAGCAAGGGATGCTCCTGGTCGATGACAGGCGGCACCGGGCGGCCCGCGTCGCGGAAGAAGGCGCCGAAATAATCCTGGAACGACAGGTTCTCGTCACCCACGAGGTAGGCCTTGCCGTTTTCACCGCGCAACAGGGCGCCTTCGATCGCTTCCGAGAGCGAAGTGGCCGAGATGAAATTGACGCCGCCAGGCGGCGCGAAATCCGGCATCGGCGCAAAGTTGCCGCGGGCGTAGTCGGTATAGGCCTTGAACATCGGTACCGTCATGCCCGGCACTGTGCCTACGACGAACGGCGCGTTCACGCTGCTCACGCGGAAGGCATCGGTGGCCAGCGCGCGCACGCCTTCGTCGGCCAGCTTGCGCGAGCGGATGTAGGCGTTGTCCTCGACCAGCTGCGGCTGCGCCTGCGGGTAGAAGCTGCCGACGTGGACGGCGACCCGGATCCCGGCATCGCGCGCCGCGCGCAGGAAACGCGGCACGCCCTCGATGTTGGCGCGTTCCCAGTGTGCGGCTTCGTCGCCGCCAGGCGGCACGTGGCGCACATCGTTGCCGGCGGCGAAGACCAGCGCGTCGAAGGCGCCGAGCTGCGCGGCCGGCACGTCGTTGGCGATGTAGTCGCAGCGCAGGAAGTCCAGCCCGCCCAGCGCCGTGCCGGGCGCGGGGCGGTTGCGCCCCGCGATGGTGACCTCGTGCCCGCGGCTGCGCAGGTGCAGGGCCGCGTGGCCCCCGATCATGCCAGTGCCGCCGACGATCAGTATCTTCATGCTTGTCTCCTTGGTGGGGTGGTGTGGCCGCGGTGCGCGGCCATCAGAGGTTCATGCCGTTGCCGCCGATGACCGGCATGTTGGTCCACGCGCCCTTGGGGTCGCGATACCAGCCGGCCGCGGCCAGGGCGCCGCCATTGACATGCAGCGCCGTGCCGGTGATCCAGGCCGCGCGCGGGCTGGCCAGGAACAGGATGCCGTCGGCAATGTCGCGCGGCGTACCGAAGCGACCCAGCGGAATCCAGCGCGGGATATGGTGCTGGTGTTCCGCCGCGACCATCTGCGACACCGGAACCTGTGGCGTCTCGGTGGTCTCGGGGGCGATCAGGTTGACGCGGATGCCCGCCGGCGCCAGCTCCAGTGCCAGGCTCTGCGTGAAGCCGGTGATGGCGGCCTTGAAGGCGCCGTAGACGCTGCAGTACGGAATGCCGCGGAAGCCCTCGATCGACGACACCGTGACGATGCTGCCGGCGGCACTGCGCCGCAGCAGCGGCAGCATGGCGCGCGTGACGGTGAAGACGTGGCCCAGGTTGGCGGCGTACAGGCTGGCGATCTCGTCGTCGGCATAGTGCTCGAACGGCTTGGCGATGCGCAGGAAATCGCCGACGTTGTTGACCAGTACGTCCAGCACGCCGAAGCGCTGTTCGACCTGCGCAGCCAGTTCGCGCACGGTGCCGGCATCGGTGGCATCGCCCTGTACCACCAGCACTTCTGCGCCGGGCTTGCCCAGCAGCGCCCGGGCTTGCTCGGCGCGCTGTGCGTCGATCTCGATCAGCGCCACGCGCGCACCCTGTTCCAGGAAGGCTTGCGCGGTGGCGAGCCCGATGCCGGCGCCGCCGCCGGTGACCAGCACGGTCTTGTCGGTGAAATCCATCTGAGTCGTTCTCCTTCGGTTGCACTGCGGTGTGCGGCCATTTGATCGGCGGCAGGCGGGACGGGCATCGTCCGATTGCAGGTCAGGGAAAACACTGAGAGGGCGCAAACCAGGGCAAACATGAGCGCTGCGCGCCGGACATCGGCAGGCAGCCTCCCTATAATCTGCGCTGCCCAGGTGCCGCAGAGCACCGGTCAGTCCACGCATGGGGTGTGGAAACAGGAGACAGACAATGTTGATGGCGACCGTTGAGGCGCAAGGGGTGGCGTCGCCCTGGTTTGCGCAGTCCGGACTGAGCCTGCCGCATTTCAGCGCGCTGCTGGCGGCGGTCTACGAAGGGCCGATGGAACCCGTGCCCTGGGGCCGCGCGCTGGAAATGCTGCGCAAGCAACTTGGTGCCAGCTATGTGAGCTTCATCCTGCGCTCGCCCGCGAGCGACCGCAGTGGCATCGCGGTGCACGCGTCGCAGGACGGCACTTCGCTGGAGGCCGAGGCGTCGTACAACACCTACTACTACGCCATCGATCCCTTTATCAACCTGCCCACCGACCGGGCCGTGACGGTCGACGAAGCGATGGGCGCCGGCAACTGGTGCCGCAGCGAGATCTACCGGCAGTTCCTGCAGCCGCTTGGCGTGCGCTACCTGCTGGGCGCGGACATCCGCACCGAAGACGGGGTCGAGTGCCGGCTGCGCGTCTGCCGCCAGCACGACGCGCAGGACTTCTCCGCGGTGGACAAGGCGGCCTGCGCCACCATCCTGCCGCACCTGAGGCGCGCGGTCCGGCTGCATTCCAGGCTGGATGTGGTCGAATCGGAGCGCAGCCTCTATGCGGGCGCGATCGATCGCATGCTGGTGGGCATGGTCATCCTCGACGCAGCCGGCGCGATCCTGAAGAAGAATGCGGAAGCCGACGAGATCCTGGCGGAGAACGACGGCATCCGCCTCAACGGCGGCAACTTCGAGATCGCCTACGCACAGGAAAGCCGCAAGTTCCAGTACCTGCTGCGCCGCGCCCAGATGGGGCACCACGGCAGCGCGCCGGCGCTGGCCGAAGCCATGTCGATCACCCGTCCCTCGGGGCGCGGCAAGCTCGGCGTGCTGATCCGCACCATTCCGCTCAGCGAATGGTCGGAAGACCACCGGCATCGCCCGGCCTGCGCGGTCTTTATCCGCGATCCCGAGCGCAAGTCGCGCGCCTCGCACGAGGTGGTGCGCAAGCTGTTCGACCTCACGCCCGCCGAAACCGCGCTGGCGCTGGTGCTTGCCGACGGCATGACGCTTGACGAAGCCGCCGAGGCGCTGGGCACCAGCAAGAACACGGCCCGCGCCCACCTGCGCGCGATTTTCTCCAAGACCGGGGTCACGCGGCAGGCCACGCTGGTGCGCATGCTGCTGAGCAGTGTCGTGACGCTGGGCTGAGCGCCAGGGCGTCATCCACGCACGCGTGTTCCCAGGCACGCGTTGCTTCCCCCCGATGATCGGTCCTCCTAGTCCGAATGGAGGATGAGACCCGCCATCCGCGCCCCTAGCATGCATCCGACAAGCGGGCGCGGCACACGGATGGCACGTCAGACGGACGCAGCGGCGCGTGCTGTCCACGCCCGGTCCTGTTCCTCGCACGCATCAACCTGTCCGGCCCCGGCCGGCACCTGTACCAGGGAGCGTGGAGCATGGAAAAAGTCATCTATATCGTCTGGCGCGATTCTCAGACCGAGCCGTGGGAGTTCGCGCGCCGGCTGCGCACGACGCTTGCGGACAAGCTGTTGGCGCTGGGCGCACGCGGACTGCAGGTGAACGTGGCGGATGACGCGGTGTTGCCGGCCGCGGGCCTGCGCCAGGCGAATACCCGCCCGCAAATGGAAGGGCTGGTCTCGGTCTGGATGGACAGCGCCATCGACCGCCTGCGGCAGCCGTTCGACCAGGCGATCGAGGCCGCCGTGGGCCGCATGGCCGGCTACCTGGTGACGGAGTCCCAGCCTATCCGCAATACACGTTTCCCGGCCGCGCCGGGCGAACGCACGCCCGGCTTCGCGCAGCTTGCCTTCCTTACCCGGCCGCCCCGGCTTACGCCGCAGGCCTGGCTGGACATCTGGCACAACCACCACACGCCGGTGGCGGTCGAGACCCAGGACAACTTCCTCTACGTGCAGAACGTGGTGGTGCGGCCGCTCACCTACGCCGCGCCGCACTACGACGCCATTGTCGAAGAGGGCTTCCCCGATGCGGCGATGACCGACCCGCAGGCGTTCTTTGACGCGGCCGGCGACGAAGACAAGTTCCAGCGCAACCTGCAGGCCATGATGGAAAGCTGCCAGCGCTTCATCGACTTCGACAAGATCGACGTGATCCCCACCAGCCAGTACCTCGTGCGCCCGGCAGCGGCCTGACGCCCGCGCCGGACCGGCTAGTCCCACTGGACGATGTGCCGGGCTGCAGCGCACGGAAGAATGGTCCCATCAGCCAGCAGTGGCAACGAACCTGAGGAGACCGGCATGTTGGATATCCGTGCGCTTGGCTACATCGTGGTCGAGTCCACCGACCTGGGGCAATGGCGGCACTATGCCGAACAGGTGCTGGGCATGGCCTGTTCCGGCGCCCCCGGCGGTGCGCTGTACGTGAAGATGGACGAGCGCGACTACCGCTACCTGGTGGTGCCGGGCGCGCGCGACCGCTACCTGGCATCGGGCTGGGAGCTGGCCGACGAGCCGGCCTACCGTCATGCGCTCGACACGCTGCGCCAGGCCAAGGTGGAGGTCGTGCACGCCAGCGCCGCGGAACTGGCACAGCGCCGCGTGCAGGCCATGGCCTGGTTTGCCGATCCCTCGGGCAACCGCCATGAGATCTCCTGGGGCATGCGCTCGGACTTCCTGCGCTTTGTCTCGCCGGTGGGCGTGCCGCGCTTCATCACGGACCCGATGGGGGCGGGCCATGCGGTCCTGCCCGCGCCGGCCTTCGATCAGACCTATGCCTTCCTGTGCGAGGTGATGGGTTTCGGCCTGTCCGACATCTTCCGCGTGCGCTTTACCAACGACCCGGCCGAACCGGAAAAGCGCATCCACTTCCTGCATTGCGGCAACGCCCGCCACCACAGCCTGGCGATCTTCGAGATGCCGTCGGAAGCCGGCTGCATCCACGTGATGGCCGAGGTCCCCGACATGGCCGAGGTGGGCCGCGCGCTGGACCGCGTGCAGCAGCACGGCGTGAGGCTCTCCGCCACGCTGGGCCAGCACTGCAATGACCGCATGACTTCCTTCTACATGAAGACCCCCGGCGGCTTCGACCTCGAATTCGGCCACGGCGGCCTGGTGGTGGACTGGAGCCACCACGCCGCCTACGAGGCCACGCGCGTCAGCCTGTGGGGACACGACTTCAGCATCGGATACCGCTAAACACACCATGACCAAGACAATCGACAAGACCATGAGCGCGGCCGACGTGGTCGGCCAGCTCGCCGATGGCATGACCATCGGCATCGGCGGCTGGGGCCCGCGCCGCAAGCCGATGGCGCTGGTGCGCGAGATCCTGCGCTCGCCGCTGAAGGACCTGACCGTGGTCGCCTACGGCGGCCCCGAGGTGGGCATGCTGTGCGCGGCCGGCAAGGTGCGCCGGCTGGTGTTCGGCTTTGTCTCGCTCGACGTGATTCCGCTCGAACCCTACTTCCGCCAGGCGCGCGAGCGCGGCGTGCTGGAGGTGACGGAGCTTGACGAAGGCATGCTGCAGCTGGGCCTGCGCGCCGCGGCCGCGCGCCTGCCGTTCCTGCCGACGCGCGCCGCGCTGGGCACCGACGTGCTGGACCAGAACCCACAGCTGAAGACGGTGCGCTCGCCCTATGCCGACGGCGAAGTGCTGGTGGCGATGCCGGCGATCGAGCTCGATGCCGCGCTGCTGCACGTGAACGACAGCGATGTGCTCGGCAACACCCGCATCGACGGCCCCGATCCGTTCTTCGATGAATGGTTCGCACGTGCCGCGCACCGCTGCTATGTGAGCTGCGAAACGCTGCACCCGCGCCTTGAGGATGAAGACCTGGCGCGCGCGCGCAACAACGCCTTCGAGCGCTCGCTGGTGGCGGGCGTGGTGCACGCACCCGGCGGCGCCCATCCCACTTCCTGCGCGCCGGCCTACGGCTGGGACCTGCCCGCGCTGAAGGCGTACTGCGCCGGCGCCGAGGCCGAGGACGGCTTCCGCACCTACCGCGACGAAGTGGTGGGCGCGAGCGAAGCGGCCTACCTGGAGCGCATCGGCGGCCTTGGCCACGTGCACGACCTGCCGCTGCCGGTACTTTGAACCCGCCAACCCAAGGAGCGACCGTGAGCGCCACTTATGAATTCACCCGCGCCGAGCTGATGATTGCCGCCGCCGCCCGCGAATGGCGCGACGACGGCGAGGTGCTGGCCACCGGCATCGGCACCGGCCCGCGCATCGCCGCCGGCCTGGCGCGGCTTGCGCACAACCCGGGCCTGCTGCTGACCGACGGCGAGGCCTACCTGGTGGAAACGCCGGTGCCGCTGGGCCCGCGCGAGCCCGGCTACAAGGTGCGCGCCAGCGGCTGGATGGGCTACTCGCGCGTGTTCGACTGCCTGTGGGGCGGGCGGCGCCACGCGCTGGTGATGCCGACGCAGATCGACCGCTTCGGCCAGGCCAATATCTCCTGCCTGGGCGGCACGCATGCGCAGCCCAAGACCCAGCTGCTGGGCGCGCGCGGCTTTCCCGGCAACAGCATCCACCACGCCAACTCCTTCTTCGTGCCCGCCCACAGCACGCGCGCGTTCGTCGCCGGTGAAGTCGACATGGTCTGCAGCGCAGGCTACAACCCGGCTCGCCAGATCGAAGGCATGCGCAGCTTCGTTGACCTGCGCGTGATCGTCACCGACCTGTGCGTGATGGATTTCGGGGGGGCTGACCATGCCATCCGCGTGCGCTCGCTGCACCCGGGCGCGAGCTTCGACCAGGTGCAGGCGGCCACGGGCTTTGCGCTGGCGAATACACCCGGCGAGGCCCTGCCGGAGACGGCGCCGCCGACACCGGAAGAGCTGCGGCTGATCGCCCAGCTTGATCCGCACAACCTGCGCGCGGCAATCGTGCGCGGCAATCCTTCCGGACGCGTGTGAGGCCGACATGACAACGCCAGCTACCGAAGCCATCAGCCTTGGCCCTAATGCCGAGGTGCTCTACCAGGTCGCGGACGGCATTGCCACCGTGACCATGAACCGGCCGCAGTTCCACAACGCGCAGAACTCCAGGATGACCTATGCGCTGGACGAGGCCTACCGGCGCGCCGCCGCGGACGACGCGGTCAAGGTGATCGTGCTGCGCGGCGCCGGCAAGCACTTCTCGGCCGGGCACGACATCGGCACGCCGGGACGCGACATCAACGAGTCCTTCGAGCGTGCCTCGCTCTGGTATGACCATGTCAACAAGCCGGGCGGCGAGTTCCTCTATGCCCGCGAGCAGGAGGTCTACCTGGGCATGTGCCGGCGCTGGCGCGAACTGCCCAAGCCGACCATCGCCATGGTGCATGGCGCCTGCATTGCAGGCGGGTTGATGCTGGCCTGGGTATGCGACCTGATCGTGGCGTCGGACGATGCCTTCTTTGCCGATCCGGTGGTGCGCATGGGCATTCCCGGCGTGGAGTACTTCGCGCATCCCTACGAGCTGCATCCGCGCATCGCCAAGGAGTTCCTGTTCCTGGGCGAGCGCATGGGCGCCGAACGCGCCGAGCGCATGGGCATGGTCAACCGCGTGGTGCCGCGCGACGCGCTGGAAGACACCGTCTACGGTATGGCCGCAAAGGTTGCGCAGATGCCGCGGCTGGGCCTGACGCTGACCAAGCAGGCGGTCAACCATGTGGAAGACCTGCAGGGCAAGCGCACCGCGATGGATGCCGTCTTTGCCTGGCACCACTTCGCCCATGCGCACAACGAACTGGTCAGCGGCGACAAGCTCGGCGGCTATGACGCGCGCGCCATGGCCGCTTCGCAGCGCACCGGCAGCGAGGACAAGGCATGAGCACCGCGAGCCTGCACACCGTGCTGTGCGACCTGCTGGGCTGCCGCTACCCCATCGTGCAGACGGCGATGGGCTGGGTGGCGGATGCGAAGCTGGTCGCGGCCAGCGGCAATGCCGGGGCCTTCGGCTTCCTGGCCGGCGCCACGATTCCGCCCGGCGAGGTCGAGCGCGAGATCCTGCGCGTGAAGGCCCTCAGTGACCGGCCCTTCGGCATCAACTTCCACATGTTCCAGCCCAACGCGGATGAAGTGATCGAGATGGCGATCCGCCACCGGCTGCGCGCCGTCAGCTACGGGCGCGGCCCGGACGCGAAGATGATCGGCAAGCTCAAGGCGGCAGGCGTGGTCTGCATGCCGACCGTCGGCGCGGCCAAGCATGCGGCCAAGGCCGTGGAACTGGGTGCGGACGTGGTCACCGTGCAGGGCGGCGAGGGCGGCGGCCATACCGGCGGCACGCCGACGACGCTGCTGCTGCCGCAGGTGCTGGACAGCGTGAGCGTGCCGGTGGTGGCCGCCGGCGGCTTCTTCGACGGCCGTGGACTGGCGGCGGCACTGGCCTACGGCGCGGCCGGCGTGGCCATGGGCACGCGCTTCCTGATGTCGGCCGAATCGCCGGTGCCGGCGCCAACGCTGGAGCGCTACGTCAAGGTGCGCGACCCGGCCAGCATCCGCGTATCGCTGGCCATTGACGGCCTGCCGCAGCGAATGATCGACAACGAGCTGCTGCTGGCGCTGGAGAAGGCCGGTCCGCTGCGGCGCACCTGGCTGGCGCTGACGGCCGCGCGCAAATGGCAGGCGCGTACCGGCATGCGCAGCGCGCAGATGCTGGCCACCGCCTGGCGCGCGATGCGCGAGCAGGACTACAGCGCCGCCCAGACCCTGATGGCCGCCAACGCGCCGGTGCTGATCCAGCGCGCCATGGTGGAGGGATGCCCCGATGAAGGCGTGCTGCCCAGCGGCCAGGCAGCCGCGGCGATCCGGGCCATTGAATCCTGCGAGCAGATCGTGGCCGGCATGGCCGCGCAGGCGCAGGCGCGCCTTGCGGCGCTGGCTGGCGCCGGACTGGCTGCAGCGGCCTGACCCACAGACAGAGGAAACCATGCAAATTAACCACAAGACCGGGCCGTTCCGCATCGACACCGCCGACGGCATCGCCGAACTGGTGATCGACCATGCGCCCGTCAATGCGCTCGACAGCGCCGGCTGGCATGCGCTGGCCGCCGCGATCGACCAGCTGGGCACCGATCCCGCCGTGCGCGTGATCGTGCTGCGCGGCGAAGGCCGCGGCTTCTGCGCCGGCGTCGACATCAAGGAGCTGGCCGCGCATCCGCAGCGCATCGTCGATGTCAACGCCGGCAACTACGCTACCTTCCGCGCCGTGCACCGCAATCCCAAGCCGGTTATCGTGGCCGTGCACGGCTTCGTGCTGGGCGGCGGCATCGGCATCTGCGGCGCGGCCGACATCATCGTGGCCGCCGATTGCGCGCGCTTCGGCGTGCCGGAGATCGACCGCGGCGCCATGGGCGGCGGCGCCCACCTGCAGCGCATGTTCGGCGTGCAGAAGGTCAGGGCGATGTATTTCACCGGCGAGATGATCGATGCCGCCGAGGCGTACCGGCTGGGCGCGGTCGAGCGCGTGGTGCCGCGCAGCGAGTTGCGCGACGCCGCCATGACGCTGGCCCGCCAGATCGCCGCCAAGAGCCCGGCCATGCTCCAGCTGGCCAAGGAAGCGCTCAATGGCGTGGAAGACGGCAACCTCGAGGACAAGTACCGCTGGGAACAGGGTTTCACGCTGCAGGCCTATATGAGCGCCGATTCCGGCGAGGCGCGCGCCGCCTTTGTCGAAGGCCGCGAGGCCCGCTTTGCGCAGGGAGAGCGCGATGCAGCTTGAATACACCGACGCACAGCGCGCCTTCCGAGCCGAGGTGCGCGACTGGATGGCCGCGCACGTGCCGCGCACGCCGCTGGCGAGCTTCGATACCGAAGCGGGCTTCGCCCAGCACCGCGCCTGGGAAGCCACGCTCAACCAGGGCCGCTGGAGCATGGTCACGTGGCCGGCCGAACTGGGCGGGCGCGGCTGCGACCTGATCGAGTGGCTGATCTTCGAGGAAGAGTACTGGCGCGCCGGCGCGCCGATGCGCGTCAACCAGAACGGCATCTTCCTGCTCGGGCCCACGCTGATGGAATTCGGCACCGAGGCGCAGAAGGCGCGCTTCCTGCCGCGCATGGCCTCGGGCGAGCATGTCTGGGCGCAGGGCTGGTCCGAGCCGAACGCCGGCTCGGACATGGCCGCGATCCGCTGCAGCGCGATCCGGCAGGGAGATGACTATGTGATCAACGGCCAGAAGATCTGGTCGACGCGGGCGGTGTGGGCGGACTGGCTGTTCGGCCTGTTCCGTACCGACCCGGCCTCGACGCGACACCATGGCCTGACCTTCATCCTGATGCCGCTGGACACGCCCGGCATCACCGTGCGCCCGATCCGCCAGCTCAACGGCCAGACCGGCTTTGCCGAGATCTTCTTCGACGACGTGCGCGTGCCGGTGGAAAACCGCCTGGCCGCCGAAGGCGCCGGCTGGCAGGTGGCCATGGCCACTGCCGGCTTCGAGCGCGGCCTGATGCTGCGCTCGCCGGCGCGCTTCCAGGAAACCGCCCGCGCGCTGGTCAGGCTGTACCAGGCCAACCGCGAGGCGGCGGACCGCGACCCGTCTCTGCGCGAGGCAGTGCTGCGCGCCTGGATGGACGCCGAGGCCTACACGCTCTCCACCTACGCCACCGCGAGCCGCCTGGTGCGGGGCGGCCATATCGGCGCGGAGTCGAGCACGAACAAGGTGTTCTGGTCCGAGCTGGACATCCATATGCACGATACCGCGCTCGCCATCCTGGGGCAGGGGGCAGAGGTCGCGCCGGACGGCCAGCCGCCGGGTTCGCTCGGCCACTGGCTGGACGGCTTCCTGTTTTCGCAGGCCGGCCCGATCTATGCCGGCACCAACGAGATCCAGCGCAATATCGTCGCCGAGCGCTTGCTCGGCATGCCGCGCGCATGACGGCACCCGGGGAAAACACCATGGATTTCGCATTGACCGAAGAGCAGGAACAGTTTGCCGACGCGATCCGGCGCTTCCTGATGACCGAGATGACGCCCGAGCTGACGCGCGAGCTGTGGGCCACCGAGTCCGGCCGCTCCGACGCGCTGTGGCGCCAGCTTGCCGACCAGGGGCTGACCGCGGTGATGGTGCCGCAGGAGCAGGGCGGACTTGGGCTGGGCGAGGTCGAATGGGCGCCGCTGGCGCAGGCCTGCGGCTACTTTGCGCTGCCCGAGCCTTTGCTCGACACCGCGCTGGTCGCGGCCGGGCTGCTGCGTGACGCGCTCGCGGCAGCGCCGAACGCCTCGGTGCGCGAACGCTGCGCCACGCTGCTGGAGCGCATCGCCCCCGGCGATGCCCGCGTGGCGGTCGCACATCCGCAAGAGCGGCTGGTTGCCGACGCCCATGTCGCCGACGCCATCCTGTGCGCGCACGAAGGTGCCGTGCACCTGCTGCGGCCCGACCAGGCCGTGCTGACGGCGCGCACCGGGCTCGATCCTTCGCGCCGTCTGTTCGAGCTGGCGTGGACGCCGGCCGCGGATACAGAGCTGATCCCGTCCGGCAGTGGCCTGTGGAACAGCGCGCTGAACCGCGGCGCGCTCGGCGTGGCCGCGCAGCAGCTGGGCCTGACGCAGCGCATGCTGGACCTGGCGATCGACTACAGCGCGCAGCGCAAGCAGTTCGGCAAGGCCATCGGCGCCTACCAGGCGGTCAAGCACCTGCTGGCCGACGTGGCGATCCAGCTTGAATTCGCCAGGCCGGTGCTGCTGCGCGCCGCCGCAGCGCTGGCGCATGGCCTGCCCGATGCGGGCCTGCATGTCTCGCACGCCCGCGTGGCCGCCGCGCGCTGCGCGTGGAGCGCGGCGCGCCAGGCCATCCAGGTGCATGGCGCAATGGGCTACACCTGGGAGCTGGACCTGCAGATCTTCACCAAGCGGGCCTGGGCCCTGGCGGGAAGCTGGGGCGACCGTGCCTTCCACAAGGCGCGCATAGGCGCGCACATCCTTGACGGCGCGCATGACATCGGCGCCGGCGCCACCTTCGCCTGATTCCAAAGAGAGCAAAGACCATGAAAGACGCCTATATCGTTGATGCCCTGCGCACGCCCACCGGGCGCCGCAAGGGCGGACTGTCGCACATGCACGGCGCCGACCTGGGCGGCTTCGTGCTGGCCGAGCTGGTGCGCCGCAACGGCATCCCGGCCAAAGACTATGACGACGTGGTGTTCGGCTGCGTCGACACCATCGGCCCGCTGGCCGGCAATATTGCCCGCAGCGCGTGGCTGGCTGCCGGCCTGCCGTTGACGGTGCCGGGCGTGACCGTGGACCGCCAGTGCGGCTCCTCGCAGCAGGCCGTGCACTTTGCCGCGCAGGCGGTGATGAGCGGCACGCAGGACGTGGTGATTGCCGGCGGCGTTCAGACCATGACGCAGATCCCGATCTCGTCGGCCATGCTGGCCGGGCAGGCGTTGGGGTTTGCCGACCCGTTCTCGGGCAGCAAGGGCTGGCAGGCACGCTTTGGCGATGCGCCGGTGTCACAGTTCCATGCCGCGCAGCGCATTGCCGATCACTGGAAGCTGTCGCGCGAGGCGATGGAAGCCTACGCGCTGGCAAGCCATCAGCGCGCCGCCGCGGCCATCGAAGGCGGTCGCTTTGCGCGCGAGATCGTGCCGTGCGAAGGCGTGAAGCATGACGAGACGCCGCGCCCCGATACCACGCTGGCCAGGATGGCTGCGCTGGAAGCGCTGATGCCCGGCAGTTCGCTGACCGCGGCCGTGTCCAGCCAGACCGCCGATGCCGCCGCCGCGCTGCTGATCGTTTCAGAAGACGCGCTCAAGCGCTACCAGCTCACGCCCCGTGCGCGCATCGCGCATATGAGCGTGCTGGGAGACGACCCGCTGTGGATGCTGACCGCGCCGATCCCTGCGACCAAACGCGCACTGGCGCGCAGCGGCCTGCGCCTGGCCGATATCGACGTGGTCGAGATCAATGAAGCGTTCGCCTCGGTGGCGATGGCGTGGCTGGCCGAGACCGGCTACGCCCCGGAACGCACCAATCCCAACGGCGGCGCCATCGCACTGGGCCACCCGCTGGGCGCCACCGGCGCGCGCCTGATGACCACACTGCTGCACGAACTGGAACGAACCGGCGGGCGCTACGGCCTGCAGACCATGTGCGAAGGCGGTGGCCTGGCCAACGTCACCATCATCGAACGCTTGTAAGGAGACCGCCATGGGAATCTGCGACGCACGCACCGTCATCATCACCGGCGCCGGCGGCGGGCTGGGCCGCGCCTATGCGCTGGCCTTCGCCGCCGAGGGCGCCAACGTGGTCGTCAACGACATCCGGCGCGAGGCGGCCGAGGCCGTCTGCGCGGAGATCCGCGCGGCGGGCGGCAGCGCGCTGGCCAGCGCCGACGACATCACGCAGCTGGCCACCGCGCAGCGCATCGTCGATGCCGCGGTCGAGGCCTTCGGCGAGGTCCACGTGCTGGTCAACAACGCCGGCATCTGCCGCGACCGCATGTTCGTCAGCCTGACCGAAGCGGACTGGGACGACGTCATGCGCGTGCACCTGCGCGGCCACTTCTGCCTGGCCAACCTGCTGGCCCGGCGCTGGCGCGATGCCGCCAAGGCCGGCCGCGCCGTTGACGCGCGCATCATCAACACCAGCTCCGGCGCGGGCCTGCAGGGTTCGGTCGGGCAGTCCAACTACGCCGCCGCCAAGGCTGGCATTGCCGCGCTCACGCTGGTGCAGGCCGCCGAGCTGGGCCGCTATGGCATCACCGCCAATGCGCTGGCGCCGGCGGCGCGCACCGGCATGACCGAAGACGTGTTCGCCGACATGATGCGGGCGCCGGCCGACGGCTTTGACTACTACGACCCGGCCAACGTCGCGCCGCTGGTGGTGTGGCTGGGCAGCGCCGCGTCCGCGCAGGTCAACGGGCGCATGTTCGAGGCGGCCGGCGGCATGGTCTCGGTGGCCGACGGCTGGCGCACCGGACCCAAGACCGACAAGGGATCGCGCTGGCAGCCGGCCGAACTGGGCGCAGCCGTGGTGGAACTGCTGGCGCAGGCGCAGGCGCCCCAGCCAGTCTACGGCAGCTGAGCGCGACGGCCATGGACTTCTCCCTTAGCGTCGAACAGCAGATGGTCCGCGACAGCGCGCGCGACTACCTCGCCGCGCACAGCGATTCGGCGGCGGTGCGGCGCGTGACCGAGGCAGGCCCGGCTCACGATGACGCGCTGTGGCGCGCGATCGCGGGTGAACTCGGCTGGTGCGGCATCGCATTGCCGGAAGCCGTGGGCGGTGTGGGCCTGGGTGCTACCGGGCTCATGCTGCTGCAGGAGCAGCTGGGCCAGCGCCTGGCCTGCGTGCCGTTCTGGTCGAGCGCCTGCTTGGTCGCGCCGTGGCTGCAGGCCAGCCTCGGCGAGCGCGGCAGCGCGCAGTGGCTGGAGCGGCTGGCCGTTGGCGAGTGCCGTGGCGCCGCGGTGCTGCCTGACGATGGCGGCTGGCACTACGACGGGGTAGCGATCACTGCGCAGGCAAGCGCGGACGGCTTCGTGCTGCGCGGCGGCGCCGCTCAGGTGCCCGATGGCTTCGGCGCCGATTGGCTGCTGGTGCCGGCGAGGCTCGATGACGGTGCGCCCGCGCTATTCCTGCTAGAGCCTGTCGCGCTGGCTGACGATGAGCGAATCAGGCTGGCGCCGCTCGATACGCTGGACCGCACCCGGCCGTTGGCCTCGCTGCGGCTGGACGGGCTGCCCGTTTCCGCAAGTGCCTGCCTGGCACGCGGGGACGCGGCGGCGCAGGGCCTGGCCCAGGCCTGGTGGCACGGCAAGCTGATGCTGGCAGCGGAGCAGCTTGGCGCGGCCCAGCAATGCCTGGACCTGACCGTGGCCTATGCATCGGAACGGATCCAGTTCGGACGCGCCATCGCCTCGTTCCAGGCGGTCAAGCACCGCTGCGCGCAGATGATGGTGCTGGTCGAGGCGGCGCGCTCGGCCGTGTATGGCGCGGCGCAGGCGTGGGAAACGAGCGATGTGGCCGATGGCACCGGCATTCGCCTTGACATCGCCGCCGCATCCGTGGCCGCCGACGATGCCCTGCGCTTCTGCGCGCAGGAGGCCATCCAGTTGCATGGCGGCGTCGGCTTCACCTGGGAATACGACCCCCAGCTCTATTTCAAGCGCGCGCAGGCCGCCAGCCACTGGCTGGGCGGTGCCGGCGCGGCGCTGGCGTATCTCGCAGCAAATGGCCCGCACGCCTGGAGGACAGCATGACAGCGAATCACGAGGCGGCATTCCGCGCCGAAGTCGCGCAGTGGATGGCCGCCAACCTGGCCGGCGAGTTCGCCTGCCTGAAGCACCGCGGCGGCCCCGGCGACGAAGAGGCCTATCCCGAACTGCGCAAGGCGTGGGAGCGCCGGCTGGCCGAAGGCGGCTGGACCGGCCTGGGCTGGCCGCGTGCACATGGCGGGCGCGAGCTGCCGGTCATGCAGCAGGTGATCTTCCATGAGGAATACGCGCGGGCAGGGGGACCGGGGCGCATGGGCCATATCGGCGAGGGGCTGATCGGCCCGACCCTGGTCGCCTTCGGCACCGAGGATCAGAAGGCGCGCCTGCTGCCCGGCATCCTTGATGGCACCACGTTCTGGTGCCAGGGGTATTCGGAGCCTGGGGCGGGCTCGGACCTGGCCAATGTGCGCACGCGGGCGCAGCGCGATGCGGCCACTGGCGACTGGCTGGTGAGCGGCCAGAAGGTGTGGACCTCGCTCGCGCACGATTCGGACTGGATCTTCGTGCTGGCGCGCTGCGAGCCCGGCTCGCGCGGCAGCAAGGGCCTGATCTTCCTGATGCTGCCGCTGGGCCAGCCCGGCATCGAGATCCGGCCGATCCGCCAGATGGGCGGTGGCGCCGAATTCAATGAAGTGTTCTTCGACGGCGCCCGTGCCGCCGCCGCCGATGTGCTGGGCGCGCCCGGCGATGGCTGGCGCATCGCCATGGCGCTGCTGGGCTTCGAGCGCGGCATCTCCACGCTGGGCCAGCAGATGCAGTTCACGCACGAGCTGGAATGGGTGGCGCAGGCCGCGCGCGACAACGGCAGCAGCCGCGACGCGCTGGTGCGCCAGCGCATTGCGCGCGCCTGGGCCGGCCTGCGCGTGATGCGCGCCAATGCGCTGCGCATGCTGGCAGGCGCGGCGCAGGCAGGCCAGGACGGTGGCACCGCGCTGCAGCGCGAGGCGCTGATCTACAAGTACTACTGGTCCAACTGGCACCGCGACCTGGGCCAGCTGGCGCTGGACGTGCTGGGCCCGCTGGCCAATGTGCTGGACGCCGGCGACACGCGCCGCACGCGGCTGCAGCAGATGGCGCTGTTCTCGCGCGCCGACACCATCTACGCCGGCACCAACGAAATCCAGCTCAACATCATCGCCGAACGCGGCCTTGGCATGCCGCGCGAAGCACGAGGACAGCCATGACCCTGAACACCGAAATCCCCAGCGCCCCGGCCTATGTGCCAGGCCATCAGCTGCTCGCCGGCAAGAGCGTGCTCATCACCGCCGCGGCGGGCGCCGGCATCGGCTTTGCCGCCGCGCGCCGCTGCGCGGAGGAGGGTTGCCGCGCGCTGATGATCTCCGACGTCCACCCGAAGCGGCTGGACGAAGCGGTCGGGCGCCTGCGCGCGGAAACCGGCCTGCAGGCGATCCATGGCCAGCTTTGCGATGTGTCGGATGAGGCGCAGGTGCGCGCACTTGTGGCCGCCGCCGAAGAAGATTTGGGCGGCACCGACGTACTGATCAACAACGCCGGCCTGGGCGGCTCGCGCCGCCTAGTTGATATGGACGATGCCGAGTGGTCGCGCGTGATCGATATTTCCCTCACGGGCACCTTCCGCATGACGCGCGCGATGTTGCCGCACATGCAGGCGCGCCGGCGCGGCGCCATCGTCAACAACGCCTCGGTGCTGGGCTGGCGTGCGCAGAAGGAGCAGTCGCACTACGCCGCGGCCAAGGCCGGGGTGATGGCGCTGACGCGCTGCAGCGCGATGGAGGCCGCCGAATTTGGCGTGCGCATCAACGCCGTGGCACCCAGCATCGCGCTGCACGACTTCCTGAAGAAGTCGGCGCCGGCCGACCTGTTGCGCCAGCTCAGCGAGCGCGAAGCCTTCGGGCGCGCGGCCGAGGTGTGGGAGGTGGCCAATGTGATGGTGTTCCTGGCCAGCGACTATGCCTCGTACATGACGGGCGAGGTGCTGCCGGTGAGCAGCCAGCGGGCTTGAAGGGAAACAGTTGGGACCGGGAACAACGCAGGAACCAGACATGCCAAAAATCTTCCGTTCTGCCGAAGACATCCACGCCGCCGTCGGCCAGCGCCTCGGCGAGAGCGCCTGGACCCAGATCACACAGGAACAGGTCAACCAGTTCGCCAATGCCACCGGCGACCACCAGTGGCTGCACGTGGACCCGGAGCGCGCCGCGCAGGGCCCATACGGCGCGTGCATTGCGCACGGCTACCTGACGCTGGCGCTGGTCAACCAGTTCCTGCCGGAGCTGGTCACGGTCGAAGGCATGAAGTGGGGCGTCAACTACGGCTGCGACAAGGTGCGCTTCCCGGCGCCGGTGCGCGTGGGCGCGCGCGTGCGCGGGGTGGGGGAACTGGTGCGGGCCGAGACCTTGCAGGGCGGCGTGCAGTCGGTGGTGCGCATGACCGTGGAAATCGAAGGCGGGGACAAGCCGGCCTGCGTGGCCGAGACCATCAGCCGCTATTACTTCTGAACAGGAATCAGCATGAAAGAAGCAGTCATTGTCGCCGTCGCGCGCACACCGATCGGCAAGGCCTTCCGCGGTGCCTTCAACGACACCGAGGCCCCGGCGCTGGGCGGCCACGTGGTGCGCGCGGTGGTGGAGCGCGCCGGCGTGGATCCGTCCGAGGTGGAAGATGTGCTGATCGGCGCGGCCGCGCAGCAGGGCACCCAGGGCTACAACCTGGGCCGCCTGTGCGCGGTGGCGGCCGGCCTGCCGGACAGCGTGCCCGGCATGACCATGGACCGCATGTGCGGCTCGGGCTTGATGACGATCGCGGCGGGCGCCCGTGCGATCCAGTGCGGCGAGGCCGACATCATCGTGGCCGGCGGCGCGGAATCCATCTCGCTGACGCAGACCAAGCACAAGAACAGCTACCGCGCCCAGTCCGAAGCGGTGCTGGCGCGGCAGCCGGCAGCCTACATGGCAATGATCGAGACCGCCGAGGTAGTGGCGCGCCGCTACGGCATCAGCCGCGCCGAGCAGGACGCCTACGCCTGGCGCAGCCAGCAGCGCACCGCCGAGGCACAGCGGCGCGGGGCCTTCGACGACGAGATCGTGCCGCTGGAAACGCGCCGTGCGCTGTTCGACAAGGCCGGCACGCTGACCGGCCACGAGACCGTTCGGCTTGCGCACGACGAGTGCAACCGGCCCGATACCACCGCCAGCAGCCTGGAGGCGCTGAAGCCGGTCTGGAGCGGCGGACAGGCTGTGGCCGCCGGCGAGCACATCACCGCCGGCAATGCTTCGCAACTATCAGACGGCGCCGCTGCGGTGCTGCTGATGAGCGCCGACGAGGCCCGCCGCCGCGGCCTGCGCCCGCTGGGCCGCTACCGTGGCATGGCGGTGGCGGGCTGCGCGCCGGACGAGATGGGGATCGGCCCGGTGTTCGCCGTGCCCAAACTGCTCGCGCGCCATGGCATGACGGTGGCGGATGTGGGCCTGTGGGAGCTGAACGAGGCCTTTGCCTGCCAGGTGCTGTACTGCCAGCAGAAGCTGGGCATCCCGGATGCGCGGCTGAACGTCAACGGCGGCGCGATCTCGATCGGCCATCCGTTCGGCATGTCGGGTGCGCGCATGACCGCGCATGCACTGATTGAAGGCCGGCGCCGCGGCGTGCAGCAGGCGGTGGTGACCATGTGCATCGGCGGCGGCATGGGCGCCGCCGCGCTGTTCGACGTTCTGTAATCACAAGCAGCCCTGCAGGAACCGGCCCGCAACGAGGCCGCCTGCCATCACTCCAATCGGAGGAGACTTTATGAAACGACTGATCGGCGTTGCCATGTCGCTGGCCGTGCTGGCCACCGCGGTATGGGCCTTCGCGCCGCGCCCGCTGCCGCCGTTCGCGGCCACGACGCTGCGCCCGGACGGCTTGCAGGTCAACGGCATTGCGCGCGCCGGCGAGCGTCTGGTGGCAGTGGGCGAGCGCGGCCAGATCCTGTTCAGCGACGACCAGGGCGGCAACTGGCGCACGGCCGTCGTGGATCATCCGCAAGGCGCCGCGCTGACCCAGGTGGCCTTTGCCGACAGCCGCCACGGCATGGCGGTCGGGCACAGCGGCTGGATCCTGCGCACCGAAGACGGCGGTGTGCACTGGCAGCAGGTGGCCTTCGACGCGCGCTCGTCCGACCCGCTGCTGGGCGCCTGGGCGCAGGCGGGCGGCCCGTGGTTTGCCGTCGGCAGCTTTGGCCGCTTCCTGGTCTCGCGCGACCAGGGCAGGCACTGGGAGGAGGCCGCTGACAAGGCCATGCAGGACCGCCACCTCAACGGCATCGCCGGCGATGCGCAGGGACGCCTGATGCTGGTCGGCGAAGCCGGCCTGGTGCTGCGCTCGCCCGACGGCGGCAGCCGCTGGGAGGTGATGAAGTCCCCCTACGAGGGTTCGCTGTACGGCGTGCTGCCGCTGCGCGACGGCGCCTGGCTGGCCTTCGGCATGCGCGGCAACGCCTTGCGCAGCGAGGACTTCGGTGCCACCTGGCAGGCCGCGGACACTGGCCTCAAGACCTCGTTCTTCGGCGGCGTCGAGCTGCCCGATGGCCGCGTCGTGCTGGCCGGGCAGGGTGGCACGCTGGTGATGTCCGCCGACGGCGGGCGCCACTTCACCGCCTTGCCCGCCGGCAGCCCGCAGACCCTGGCCGCGCTGGCCCCTGCCGGCAAGGACAAGCTGGCGCTGGGCGGCAATGGCGGCCTTGCCGGCGCCACGCTCGCCGCCAACCCCCGCTGACCCCGCCTGACCCTGGCTTACCGAATGCGAGAACGATCATGACCCGCCCCCATTCCTCCGGCCGCCTGGGCCGCTTTGTCGATGCCTGCGCCAGCCTGCTGATGCACCGGCGCCGCCTGCTGCTGGCGCTGTGCCTGGCCGTGACCGTGGCGCTGGGCGTCTCGGCCACGCGGCTGCGGCTCGATCCCGGCTTCAACAAGATGATCCCGCTGCAGCATGCGTACATGCAGGTGTTCACCAAGTACGCGAGCACCTTCTCCGGTGCCAATACGGTGCTGCTCAGCCTGCGCTGGAAGGGCGACGGCGACATCTACAACGCGGCCTTCATGGACAAGCTGCGCCGTGCCACCGATGACGTGTTCTTCATTCCCGGCGTGGACCGGTCGCGCGTGTTCTCGCTGTTCACGCCCAATGTGCGCTACACCGAGGTGACGGAGGCAGGCTTTCGCGGCGACGTGGTGGTGCCGGGGCGCTTCTCCGGCACGCCGGCCGAGCTCGACAAGGTGCGCCGCAACGTGGCGCGCTCCGGCCAGATCGGCCGCCTGGTCAGCAACGACCTCAGGTCCGCGCTGATCCGCGCGGAATTGCGCGAGACCGATCCGGCCACCGGCAAGACCATCGACTACGGTTCGGTCGCGCGCCAGCTGGAGAAGATCCGCGGGGAATTCAGCGGCACCGACGTCGAGGTCAATATCGTCGGCTTTGCCAAGCTGGTGGGCGATGTGGAAGAGGGCATCGCCGGCGTGATGGGCTTCTTCGCGCTGGCCTTCGCCGTGACCGCGCTGCTGCTGTGGCTGTACACGCGCTCGCTGCGCATCACGCTGCTGTCGCTGGTGGTGGCGCTGCTGCCCGTGGCCTGGCTGCTGGGCCTGCTGCCGCTGCTGGGCTACGGCATCGACCCGATGTCGATCCTGGTGCCGTTCCTGATCTTCTCGATCGGGGTCTCGCACGCGGTGCAGATGACCAATGCCTGGAAGCAGGAAGTGGTGCAGGGGCACAATGCCCTGGACAGCGCCAGCGCGGCCTTCCGCAAGCTGTTCATCCCCGGCACGGTCGCGCTGCTGACCAACGCGCTCGGGTTCATGGTCATCATGCGCATCGAGATCGACATCGTGCGCGAGCTTGGCATCACGGCCTGCCTGGGCGTGCTGCTGATGATCGTGACCAACAAGGTGTTCCTGCCGATCCTGCTGTCGTACACGCGGCTGGAGCCGTCGGCGCTGGCATCGGCGCAGGCCCGGCGCGCGCAGGGAACCGGCGGGCTGTGGCAGAAATTTGGCGCGCTGGCGCGCCCGGGACCGGCGCTGGGCGTGTTCGTGGCCGCGCTCGCGCTGCTGGCGGCCGGCGCCATCGATTCGCGCGGCCTCAAGATCGGCGATGTCGGCAGCGGCGCACCGGAACTGCGCGCGGATTCGCGCTACAACCGCGACAGCGCCAGCATCGTGAGCCAGTACAACATCGGCTCGGATGCGCTGACCGTGGTGGTGGAGCCCACCGGCTTCGATGACGGTTGCCTGCACTACCCGGTGATGAGTGCGGTGGAACGCTTCGAGATGCATATGCGCGGCGTGTCCGGCGTGCAGTCGGTGGTGAGTGTATCGTCGCTGGCCAAGGTGGTGATCGGCGCCTACAACGAGGGCAACCCGCGCTGGGAGGCGCTGCCGCGCAGCAGCGAGGGCCTGAGCCAGGGTGCCAAGGCCTTCGACCCGGACAACGGCATGAATACCTCGAACTGCCAGGCCATCCAGGTGCTGATCTACACGGCCAACCATGAGGGCGCCACCATCGCCCACATCATCCGCGAGATCCGCCGCTTCACCGCCGCCGACAAGACCCCCAACGTGGCGTTCCGCCTGGCAGGCGGCAATATCGGCGTGATGGCGGCCACCAATGAGGCGGTGGAGGAAGCCGAAGTGACCATGCTGCTGTCGATCTTCGGCGCGATCACGCTGCTGTGCCTGCTGACGTTCCGCTCGTGGCGCGCGGTGCTGTGTATCATCGTGCCGCTGACGCTGGTGTCGGTGCTGTGCAATGCGCTGATGGCGCGGCTTGGCATCGGGCTGAAGGTGTCGACGCTGCCGGTCATCACGCTGGGCGTGGGCGTTGGCGTGGACTACGGCATCTACCTGTATGAGCGCATCCAGCACCAGATCCGCGAGGAAGGACAGGCCTTGCCGCAGGCCTTTGCCGAGGCCATGCGCCAGCGCGGTTCGGCGGCGCTGTTCACGGCGCTGACGATGTGCATCGGCGTGGGCACCTGGGCCTTTGCCGCACTCAAGTTCCAGGCCGACATGGGGATCCTGCTCGCGTTCATGTTCCTGGTGAACCTGTTCGGTGCGGTATCGTTGCTGCCGGCGCTGGCTGCGTGGCTGGGCGTGGAGGAAGAAGAGCGTGCGCGCGTGGCCGCCGGTGGTACCGGTGGCGCCGCGCGCGGCGAGACGGTGCCGCCGGCGCACGCCTTGAAATCCGACGTGGTATAGGGCCGATGGCCCGGAGAGACAGCATGCACGATCACCAGGCTTCCGCGGCGGCATTCACGCCGGTCCGCATCGGCCCGCTTACACTGCGCAACCGCTTGATCAAGGCCGGCGCCAACGAGGGCATGACGCCGCATGGCTTGCCGACCCAGGCGCTGGTCAGGCACCACCGCGAGCTTGCCGCGGGCGGCGTGGGCATGACCACGGTGGCGTATGCGGCGGTGGCCGACGACGGCCTGACTTTTTCGCACCAGCTCAGCATGCGCCCGGAGCAGGTTGCGCCCCTGCGCGTGCTGACCGATGCCGTGCATCGCGAAGGCGCGGCGGCCTGCCTGCAGATCACCCATGCGGGCTCGTTCACCACCATGCGCCATGGCGGCAGCCGCGCGCCGGGCAGTGCTTCGTCCGGACTCAATGCCTTTGGCATGCTGCACGGCGTGTATTTCCAGCGTGCCATGCGCGAGGCGGACATGGCGCGCGTTGCCGGCCAGTTCGCCGCGGCGGCGCGGCTGGCGCGCGAAGCCGGCTTCGATGCGGTGGAAATCCACATGGGGCACGGCTACCTGCTCAACCAGTTCCTGTCGCCGCTGAGCAACCGGCGGCGCGATGCGTTCGGCGGCAGCGTGGAGAACCGCACCCGCTTTCCGGCCGCGGTGCTGCGCCAGGTGAAGGACGCGGTCGGCGCCGAGCTGGCGGTCTGCTGCAAGCTGAGCGTCAGCGACGGCGTGCCGGGCGGCAACGAACCCGCGGATTCCGCCGTGACCGCGCGCCTGCTGGAGGCGGAAGGCGCCGACCTGCTGACCCTCAGCGGCGGGCGCAACGTGGAGAGCCCGTGGGCGCTGTTCGGCAGCCCCATGCCCACGGCGCAGATGAAGGCCGCCGCACCGACCGCGGTGGCGCGCTTCGGCATCACCATGCTGGAAAAGCGCACGCCGCGCGCGCTGGCCTTTCGCGAGCTGTACTTCCTGGAGGCGTCGCGCGTGGTGCGGCGGGCAGTGCGCATGCCGCTGGCCTATATCGGCGGCGTCAAGTCGATCGGCAATGTCGCGCAGCTGATGGAAGAGGGCTTCGACTGCGTCGCGCTGGCGCGCGCGCTGATCCACGATCCCGCGCTGGTCGCCAACTGGCGCAGCGGCGCGGTGGCGCATTCGGCCTGTGACAGCTGCAATGGCTGCGTGGCCCGGATCTACGATCCGGCCGGCGTCAGTTGCGTACATGGCCCGGGCAATGACCCGGCGCTGACGCAAACTGCCGCGCTGCAGTAGTCCGATGGGACGATGAGCCGCCGGCCAGACGCTCTTATCTTGAAGGTCCCACGGGAATTCAAGGAGACAGACGCCATGACCGCTGACGGCAACCAGACTGGCTACAAGACCGGCTACAAGATCGAATCACGCCCGCCCGAGGCCCGCTACGCGCGCGGCTGGCATTGCCTCGGCCTGGCCGAGGCCTACCGCGACGGCGTGCCGCACACGCTGAATATCTTCGGCCGGCGCCTGGCGGCGTTTGCCGACTCCACCGGCGCGATTCGCGTGATCGACGGCTACTGTCCGCACATGGGCGCAGACCTGAGCACCGGCACCGTGCAGGGCGACAACCTGGTCTGCCCGTTCCACGGCTGGCAGTGGGGTGGCGACGGCGGCTGCAAGTCCATCCCCTACTGCAAGCGGGTGCCGCCCAAGGCCCGTGTCGGCGCCTGGGAGACCTGCGAGCAGAACCGGCTGCTCTTCATCTGGCACGATCCCGTAGGCCGCCCGGCGCCCCCCGAGGTGGCGATTCCGCGCATCGAGGCCTGCTTCTCATCGGAATGGTCGGACTGGGCCATCGACGAGATGCTGATCCGCACCAACTGCCGCGAGCTGGTCGACAATATCTCTGACATGGCGCATTTCGGCACGGTCCATGGCGCGCCGGTGGACTACTTTGCCAACCTGTTCGAAGACCACAAGGCCACGCAGCTGATGATCGGGCGCAGTGCCCGGCTCTCGGGCGATGCGCAGCTGACGGCGCTGTCCACGTACTTCGGGCCCGCGTACCACATCACCGAGATGATCGGACAGATGGGCGACCAGCAGATCCACTCGATCCTGCTCAACTGCCATGTGCCGATCGACCTCAACAGCTTCGCGCTGCGCTACGGCGTGCTGGTGAAGAAGATCCCGGGTCTGTCCGAGGAACAGAACCGCGCCATGGCGCAAGCCTATGTGGAGCAGGCCAAACAGGCCTTCTACGAGGACGTGGCGATCTGGGACAGCAAGATCCGCATCGACAACCCGCTGCTGTGCGAAGGCGACGGGCCGATCTACCAGATGCGTGACTGGTACCAGCAGTTCTACACCGACGTGGAACAGGTGCGGCCGTCCAGCGTGGCGCGGCGCACCTTTGAGCTGAACCCGGGCAACATCGAGCCGCCGGCGCTGCGGCATGTGTTCGAGGCCTGACCGAAACTCTCACGGAACCCAACACATGAAAACCGTAGTCATTACCGGTTCCGCGTCCGGCATGGGTGCGGCCGTGCGCCAGCGCATGCTCGCGGACGGCTGCCGGGTCATCGGCATCGACCTGCGCGATGCCGACATCCTTGCCGACCTGTCCAGCCAGCAGGGCCGCGCTGCCGCGATCGACGCCGTACTGTCGCGGTCGGGCGGCCGCATCGACCAGCTGGTCTGCTGCGCCGGCCTGGGCCCGCATGTCGAGCCCGCCACGCTGGTGGCATCGGTCAACTACTTCGGCGTGGTGGCGCTGCTGGATGGTCTGTTCGAGGGGCTGCGCCAGGGCTCGGATCCGTGCGCCGTGGTGGTGTCGTCCAATTCGGCCACCCTCCAGTCCTGGGAGGGCAGTCCGCTGCGTGACGCCTACCTCGCCGGTGACGAGTCCGGCGTGCGCGCGATGGTGGCAGCCGCCGCGGCGGCGGAAGCCACCCGGGACCAGGCTGGCTATATCGCCTATGCCAGTTCCAAGCATGCGGTGGCGGCGGCCGCGCGGCAACGTGCGGCCGCGTGGGGCCAGGCCGGCGTGCGCCTCAACGTGGTCGCGCCGGGCGCGGTGGAAACGCCGCTGCTGCAGGCCGGCCTGAAGGATCCGCGCTATGGCGACGCCATCCGCGATTTCCTGCCGCCGCTGGGCCGCCGTGCCCAGCCTGAAGAGGTGGCCGCGCTGATTGCCTTCCTGTGCGGGCCGCAGGCTGCCTACATCCATGGCAACGTGGTATTCATCGACGGCGGCCTGGATGCCGCGCAGCGACCGCTGAACTTCTGATCTGCTGGCCAATGGGGCATCCGTCGCGGCTCGCGGCGGATGCCCCATTTTTTATTCGATGGCGTTCCGGACTTACGCGACCACGACATCGTCCTGCATCCGGCGCTCGCGTTTGCCGGGATACATGGCTTCCTTTTCGAGGTAGAAGCAACCGGCGTAGCCCGGGTTGCAATCGGAGCGGCTGGGCTTTGCCATGTAAAAACCCCCAAAAATCGTCTCCGACTTCTGGGGGCTGGGGAGCGCGGCCGGGCGCCAAAGGCTGCGCCCGGCCGGATATCACGATCGGATCAGGTACCCGACCCGCGCGCGGCGTCCGGGGAGAAGAACGACTCGTTGAATTCCGGGCTGTTGTTCAGCGTTGCCATCGGGCCTTCGTTGGTCAGGCGGTCGGCCAGGTAGGCACCCGAAATCAGGTCATGGTAGAACACCGTGGTCGGATAGTAGCGGCGTGCATCATAGGCGTACACCGAGGCCTGGAGATTGGTGCGCCACAACTGGCCGCGGCCATCGTAGTTGTCGGCCGCCAGGGCGAGCCAGCTGTCTTCGTCGAGATACAGCACGCGTTTCGCATACTGGTGGCGGAAGCCGGACTTGAGCGTTGCTTCCAGTACCCATACCCGATGCGGTTCATAGCGCATCACGTCCGGATTGGCATGGCCATTCGTGAGCAGCTCCTTGTACTTGACGGAAGTGCTCAGCAGCTTGTAGTTGTGGTACGGGACGAAGATCTCCTTCTTGCCGACGATCTTCCAGTTGTAGCGCTCGCCCGAGCCGTTGAAGAGCCGGTCGTCGTCCACGGTGCGGAAGCCGCCGGGGCCCTGGGGCTGGTCAAAGCCGAATTCCGGCGCCTGGCGCACCCGCCGCGTGCCCGGATTGTAGATCCACGTGCGGTTGGTGTCAGAACCCTCCTGGTCCCAGACCGCGTAGCCAACGATCACCTGGCCGCGGTCACGCAACGGCAAGTCGGTAGCGGTGCGGAAGAAGGAGCGCTCGTTGATGGCGTTGTGCGGGTCGAACTTGCCGTTGTTGCGCGGCGACAGGATGCTGTACGAGACGCGCCCCCACGCGATCGAACCGTTCGGATAGACCACGGCCTGGTCGAACTGCGCCTTCTCGGTGCCGATGGCCGACGAGAAGCGCTGGT
Organism: Cupriavidus sp. CP313; assembly: GCF_054072015.1. Taxonomy (NCBI): domain Bacteria; kingdom Pseudomonadati; phylum Pseudomonadota; class Betaproteobacteria; order Burkholderiales; family Burkholderiaceae; genus Cupriavidus; species Cupriavidus sp. CP313. Next base: position 268,040 of record NZ_JBSVZB010000006.1, read on the forward strand.
TCCACAACAGCTCCATCGCGGTTTTTGGAATCGGGTAGGGAACCTGGGGTCCCGCTTCCTTCAGGCCGTTGGCATCGCTCGTCATGCTGACGGTGGAGGCGTAGGTGCGGATGTCCTTGTAGACGGTGTCCTCATACCGGAAGTCGCGATGGCTTGAGTAGACCGGCATTTTGAAGGTGTCGGGGTACTTCTTGAACAGCGCCTTCTGCCCGTCGCTGAGCCGCTCGGCATACTGCGCCATGTTCTGCGCGGTGATGACGAAAAGCGGCTTCTCATCGGCATACGGGTCCGGGTAGCGTTCGCCGCGCTGGTATTTGACATGGGCCGGCGTGCCCAGCCACTTGCCGGTCCACGCCGGGACCTCGCCGTCCTTGCTGGCGGCACGCTCGGCGCCCATCGGCGTGAGGGTGCCATCAAGTTGCTTGAGCTCCTCCGGGGTGGCCTTCGCCCACGATGCCGCCGCCAGGGCCATGCTGGTGAGCAGCAGGCCACCGCGTATCAGTTGTCTTGTGCTGGATGTCATTGAAGTCTCGCTCCTTGTAAAGAGGAATGGCCGGCGCGGGCTGTGCCTGTGCCTGTGGTGACAGCGTAGTGATGGCGCGGCGGTGGGGAATCGTTGGAACGGACTAGTGGATTTCCCTAGCGTCCGGCGTGGCGGAGGGTGGGGTCTGGCGCGGGGCGGGGGGCGATCCGTGTGGAGTGCCGGAATCGCGGCATTGTTACGTTGGCAAGCTGGCAGTGCGATAGCGCGTTACGCTCCAGGCTTTCCCCCCAATGCATCCAGCATCGACAGCACCACCGGCGAGTCCTCGTCACTGCGCCAGATTCCCTGCAACTCGGAGAGCTTCCCCTGCCTGAACAGTGGCCGGCAGACCAGGTTCGGTAGTACCACCGTATCCACGGATTGCGGGACCAGCGACACACCGAAGTTCTTCGAGACCAGCGTGGCGATCGTCAGCATGTGGCGGACTTCATGCCGGATGTTGGGCGTGAATCCGGCGCGCACGCACATGGCGACAATCTTGTCGTGGAACTCCGGAGAGAAGTGCCGCGGGAACAGCACAAAATCCTCGTCGCGCAGCTTGCGGATATCGATCAGTTGCCGGTCTGCAAGCGGATGGGCGGCCGGCAGCAAGCACACGAACCGCTCCGAATGAAGTGTGCACGACGAGATGCCGGCGGGAATGACGCGCGGGTGAATGATGCCGATATCGATCTGCCTGCCTTGCAGCGCATCGATCTGCTCGAAGCTGTTCAGTTCATGCACGATCACATTGATGTCGCCGCCACCGGCGCCAAGCGCGCGAATCCTGTCGCCCAGGGACGTGAGGAGCGCTGAGCCCACGAAGCCGACGCGGACTGTCCCGGTCTCCCCGCGCGCGGCACGGCTCGCCATTTCCTGGGCATTGCGCGCCAGCGTGAGCATCCGGAGCGCCTCCTGGTAGATCACCTTGCCTGCGGGTGTCAGTGCGACCTCTCGCGTACTGCGTCGCAGCAACTGAACGCCGAGCGATTCCTCAAGCTTGCTGATATTGAAGCTTAGCGGCGGCTGCGTAATTGCCAGGCGCGCAGCCGCACGCCCGAAATGCAGTTCCTCGGCGACAGCAACGAAGTAACGCAGTTGCCTGAGATCCATTGGCGCTCCCCGGATTGATTCAGTTCTTGTATTAATAGGCCAAAAAATTATATTGGACGCGCCCAATCACAGCCACAAGAATAGGCTCCAACACGCCGCCCCCGGCAATCGCCCGGCCATCGACGCGTGATAACAAGACCAGAGGAGACAAACTGTGGACAAGGCCTTCCATGCAGTGCTGGGCTGCGTTGCCGCGATGACCCCGCTCGCGGTGTCGGCGGCCACCGCGGCGCCGGAGACAGACTATCCACGCCAGGCCATCCGTATCGTTGTCCCCTACGCCGCGGGAGGCATGACAGACATCGTGGCGCGCGTGGTAGGCCAGAAGCTGGGTGAGCGCCTCGGGCAGCCGGTGGTGGTGGAGAACCGCCCGGGCGCCGCCACCATTGTCGGTGCCGAGCTGGTTGCCGGCGCCAGGCCCGATGGCTACACGCTGCTGGCCGCGACCAACACGACGCTCACGATCAATCCATGGCTCTACCCAAGTCTTCGCTATGACCCCGTCAAGAGCTTTGCGCCGATTGCCATGGTGGCCAGTGCCCCAAGCGTGATCGTGGTCAATCCGCAGTTGCCGGCGAAGACCCTTGGTGATCTGGTGCAGCTGGCACGCACGAAGCCCGGGAGCGTCAGCTACGCCTCCTATGGCAATGGCTCGACGGCCCACCTGGCCGGTGAAATGCTGAAAGCACGGGCCGGCGTCGAACTGCTGCATGTGCCGTACAAAGGAAGCGCGCCCGCCAAGGCCGCCGTGATGGCAAATGAAGTCTCGGTGACCTTCGAACCGGCCTTTACCGGGATGCCGCAGATCTCCGCGGGCAAGATCCGGGCCCTGGCAGTCATGAGCAGCAAGCGGTCAGCCGTCCTGCCCGACGTGCCAACCACGGCGGAGCTCGGCTATGCGGGCATGGAGATGGCAGCCTGGGTGGGGTTCATGACCCCACGCGGCACCCCGACCGCCATTGTGAGCAAGCTCGCCGGCGAGATCGAGCGCATCGTGAATGAACCCGATGTCCGGCGCACGCTGCTGCAAAGCGGCGCCGAGCCAGCCGGGTACTACGGGGAAGCGTTTGCAGCCTACATGCGCGACGAGAACGCCCGCTATGGAAGAGTCATCACGGCTTCCCACATTCGCGCTGACTGAATCGAGACCAATACCATGACAAAACCGCTTTCCCATGTCCGCGTACTGGATATGAGCCGCGTGCTGGCCGGGCCGTGGTGCACACAGAACCTGGCTGACCTCGGTGCCGAGGTAATCAAGGTCGAGCGCCCGGGAGTGGGCGATGAAACGCGCGGCTGGGGCCCGCCATGGCTGCCATGCGCGGATGGCGGCCTGGGGGAGGACTCCGGGTACTACGCGTCGACCAATCGCGGCAAGAAGTCCATCACCGTCGATCTGGCGAGCGCGCAAGGCCAGGACATCATCCGGCGCCTGGCCAGCACGTCAGACGTGCTGGTCGAAAACTACAAGGTCGGTACGCTGGCACGTTACGGCCTCGCCTATGACGATCTGCGCGAAGTGAATCCGCGCCTGATCTACTGCTCCGTGACGGGCTTCGGTCAAACCGGCCCCTACCGGCACCGCCCAGGGTACGACTTTGTATTCCAGGGCATGAGCGGACTGATGAGCATCACCGGTGAACGCGATGACCTGCCCGGAGGTGGCCCCCAGAAGGTTGGCATTGCCGTCGCGGACATTACCACCGGCATGTACGCCAGCCTGGCCATTACGGCTGCGCTGGCCTGGCGTGAGCGCAGCGGGCAGGGCCAGCATATCGACATGGCCTTGCTCGACTGCATGCTTGCCTTCAACAGCAACCAGGCCGTCAACTACATGGTCTCCGGCAAGCTGCCGCGCCGGCTGGGTAATGCGCATCCCAACGCCGCGCCGTATCAGGTATTCGAAAGCCGGGACGGCAGCTTTGTGGTGGCCGTCGGCAATGATGGCCAGTTCGCGGCCTTCTGCAAGGCGATCGGAAGACCGGAACTGGCGGAGGACGAACGCTTTGCCAAGGTGACCGGCCGACTGGTCAACCGAGAGCTGCTATTGCCCATGCTGGCTGACATCATGCGTGGCGATACCACGGCATCCTGGCTGGCCCGCCTCGAAGCCGCGGGTGTGCCCTGCGGGCCGATCAACGATTTCAGCCAGGCCCTCGCCGACGCCCAGGTTCAGCATCGCGGCATCCGGATCGACCTGCCGCTGCCGGACGGGGGCTCCTGCCCCGGCATTGCGAGCCCGATGCGCTTCTCGGCCACGCCGCTCGACTACAAGGCAGGCCCGCCTGCGCTTGGCCAGCATACGGACGCCGTGCTGTCCGAACTCCTCGGGCTCGAGCCTGCGGATCTGAAGCGCCTGCGCGCGGCCGGCGCGATCTGATTGCGCCAGGCTGGCCGGCACGCGATCCGATGGCCTGCCGCCGCCCGGTTTCCCTCGTCAACTGAACAAGGCTCTCATGTCATTCCAAGCCAATTATGACGACTACGTTCGTCCACGTCCCGCCAGTTCTGACCAAAGCTCCCATCGCCTCGCTCCGGATTGCGCGGGTCTCGATTTCCTTGCGCTGGACCGCGGCCTGCAGGACCTGTTGTCGCTCTATCTGCCGGAAGACGTGCGCAGCCACCTGCTTCCGCATTACCAGCGCATGGGTGCGCTGGCGGGCGCCCGCCTGAACGCCCTTTCGATCGTGGCCGACAAGCATCCTCCTGTCCTGCACGCGCGCACACGCTGGGGCGAAGACGAGGATTGGATCGAGTATCACCCCGCCTATCAGGAGATGGAGCATATCGCGTTCGGCGACTTCCAGTTCCATGCCATGAGCCACCGCGAAGGCGTCCTGGGTTGCAGTGCGCCGCTTTCCCCGGTGGCCAAATATGCATTCCAGTACTTGTTCGTGCAGTCTGAGTTCGGACAGATGTGCCCGATCAGTGTTTCCGACACGTCGATCCACCTGATTCGCAAGTACGGCAGCCCGGAACTGCAGGCGAAGCTGCTGCCCCGCATGCTGTCGCCGGATCCGGACCAGTTGTGGAAGGGGACTCAGTTCATGACCGAAAAGGCCGGCGGCTCGGATGTCGGCGCGATCGAGACAGTGGCGCGGCAGGTCGACGGCCATTGGCGGCTCTACGGCGAGAAATGGTTCTGCTCCCACACCGATGCCGATATCGCGCTGCTGCTGGCGCGGCCCGAGGGGGCGCCGGCCGGCACCAGCGGCCTCGCTCTGTTTGCACTGCCGCGCAGGCTGGAGGACGGCAGGCGCAATGCCTATCGCATCGTGCGTCTCAAGGACAAACTGGGAACGCGCTCGATGGCGAGCGGGGAAATCAGGCTGGACGGGGCGCTGGCCTACCTTGTAGGCGCCCCCGACCGCGGCCTCAAGCAGATGATGGAGCAGGTCAACCTGTCGCGTCTCTCTCATGCCGTGCGCGCCGCCGCGATGATGCGGCGCTGCCTGAACGAAGCCTCGCTTGCCGCAAGGTCCCGTTCGGCATTCGGGCGGGAGGTGATTGGCCATGCGCTGCTGCGCCGGCAGTTGCTGAAGCTGATGATTCCGACCGAGGCAGCACTCTCGATGACCATGACAACCGCGGACGTCATGCGCAGAGCCAATGAAGGCGATGCAGCGGCCGGCAAGGTCCTGCGGTTGCTGACGCCGCTGTTAAAGTTCCGGGCCTGCCGTGACAACATCACGGTTGCCACGGGCGCCATGGAAATCCGGGGCGGAAACGGCTATATCGAGGATTTCGTCAACGCGAGACTGGTGCGTGACGCTCATATCGGCGTGCTCTGGGAGGGAACCAGCAACATCAACGCACTCGATGCTATCCAGCGTGCTGTGCGCAAGGATGGCGCTCAGCATCTGCTACTGGCGGAATTGTCCGGGCGGCTGGAGCAAGCCCCGCGCCTGCCGGCGAGTTTGCGCCATGCGGTCCAGCAGGCACTGGGCCGATCCGTCGCGCTGGCTGAATGCGTCGCGGAGGACGACGGGCATGAAGCGGAAGTCCGCCGCGCAGCCAGTGCGCTTTACTACGCCACGGCCGCGGCGGTACTGGCCTGGGAAGGCGCACAGCCTGGCGTCGACGGCAGGCGCCTGCTGCTGGCCAGCTCGGTGCTTCGCCACTACCTGTCGCCAGCCGATCCCCTCGCCTGCCCGGTCAGGGCCGGAGAGGACAAGACGGACGCGCTGCTGCTGCAGGGCGATCCGATCTCATTCGAAGCGGCTTGCGCGGCGATCGGCAGCTGAAGGGGTTTTGAACGGCGCGAGGCCGGGCAAGTGCCCGGCCCCGCGCAAGCGTGCGGCCAGCGGCCGCAGCCAGGGTCAGGCTTCCATCACTTCGCCGAAGCGCTGCAGGTGGTAGTCGCTGTCGCCCAGCAACTGGTCCAGCATGGTCAGGCGCTTGAAGTAGTCGCCCACGGACAGCTCATCCGTCATGCCCATGCCGCCATGCAGCTGCACGGCCTGCTGGCCGACGAAGCGCCCGGCACGGGCCAGCGTCACCTTGGCCGCGGACAGCATGCGGCGGCGCGCGGCGGGATCGGCCTCGTCCAGCGCCTGGACTGCGACGTAGGCCATCGACAGCGCCAGCTCCTTCTGCACCAGCATGTCGGCCATGCGGTGCTGCAGTGCCTGGAAGCTGGCCAGCGGCTTGCCGAACTGCTGGCGCGTGCCCAGGTACTCGGCGGTGATTTCGATCAGCTTTTCCATGGCGCCGGCGCCCTCGGCGCACAGCGCGGCAACGCCGTGCTCCAGGCCCACGCCCAGCGCGGCCAGGCCGTCGGCGGGCTCGCCCACCAGCGCGCTGGCCGGCACGGTCACGTCCTGCAGCGACAGGTCGGCGGCGCGCAGGCTGTCGATGGTCGGGTAGGCGGTGACGCCCAGGCCCTTGCTGTCGCGCGGCACCAGGAACAACGCAATCTCATTGCTGCCGGCCACGCGCGCGGTCAGCAGGTAGGCGTCGGCGGCGGCGCCGTGCCAGACCACGCTCTTGATGCCGTTGAGCACGTAGCCGTCGCCGCTGCGCTCGGCGCTGGCGCGCGCCGATTCCGGGCGGTAGCGGGTGGTCGGCTCCAGGTAGGCCAGCGTGACGATGCGCTCGCCCGAGGCGATCGCGGGCAGCCATTCTTCCTTCTGCGCGGTGCTGCCGTGGGCGGCCAGGATGGCCGCGGCCATCACGCCGCTGGGCGTGACCGGCTCCAGCACCAGGCCGCGGCCCAGTTCGCGCTGCACCACCAGCTGGCTGGCGGGGCTTTCGCCGAAGCCGCCGAAGTCGGCCGGAACGGTCAGGCCCAGCACGCCCATTTCAGCCAGCTTGTTCCACATGCCGCGATCCAGGCTTTCGCCTGCGCGCGCGCTCTTGCGGCGGGCCTCGAAGGTGTATTCGGTATCGATGAAGCGACGCAGGCTGTCCGCCAGCATCTGTTGCTCTTCGCTGTAGGTGAAGTCCATGTCCTATCCCTTCAGAAACCCAGGATCATCTTGGAGATGATGTTCTTCTGCACTTCGGTCGCGCCGCCGTAGATCGAGGTCTTGCGCATGTCGTAGTAGGTGGAGGCGGCAGGGGCGGCCCAGTCAGGGCCCGCCACCGGCTGCGTCGCGCCCGGCTCAAGCCAGTCCGGCGAATACGGCCAGGCGTTGGGGCCGGCCACTTCCATCATCAGCATGCCCAGGTCCTGCTGCACCTCGGAGCCGCGGATCTTGACGATCGAGGCCTCGGGGCCGGGGGTGCCGGCGGCCTGCGTGGCGACACGCAGCAGCAGCATTTCCAGCGCCATGATGTCCATCTCGACGCGGGCGATCTTGTCGCGCATGCGCACGTCTTCGATCAGCGGACGGCCGGCGCCGTCGGTGGCCTGGCTGGCGTAGTGCTTGAGCAGGCGCAGCTCGCGGTTGCAGTGGCCGATGCCGGCAATGCCGGTGCGCTCATGGCCGAGCAGGTACTTGGCGTAGGTCCAGGCGCGGTTCTCTTCGCCGACCAGGTTCTCGACCGGCACTTCCACGTCCTCGAACCAGGTCTCGTTGACGTCATGGCCGCCGTCGAGCGTCTTGATCGGGCGCACGGTCACGCCGGGCGACTTCATGTCGATCAGCAGCATCGAGATGCCTTCCTGGGCCTTGGCCTCCGGGTCGGTGCGCACCAGGCAGAAGATCCAGTCGGCAAAGTGGGCCATGGTGGTCCAGGTCTTCTGGCCGTTGACGATGTACTTGTCGCCCTTGCGCACCGCGCGCGTCTTCAGCGAGGCCAGGTCGGAGCCTGAGCCCGGCTCGGAGTAGCCCTGGCACCAGAAGTCGTCGATATTGGGGATGCGCGGCAGGAAGCGCTGCTGCATCTCGGGGCTGGCGTACTTCATCAGCACCGGCCCGATCATGGTCAGGCCGAACGGCAGCAGGCGCGGCGCGCCGGCGCGGAAGGTCTCGATCTCGAAGATCAGGCGCTGCAGCGCGGTCCAGCCGGTGCCGCCCCATTGCCTGGGCCAGGTCGGCGCACCCCAGCCGCGGGCCTGCAGGATGCGGTGCCAGCGGATGTAGTCGTCCTTTTCCACGCGCTGGTGGTTGAGTACCTTGTTGCGGATGTCTTCCGGCAGGCTGGCCTGCGCGAATGCGCGGACCTCCTCGCGGAAGGCCTGTTCCTCGGCGGTGAAACGCAAATCCATCTGAATGTCCCCTGTGGTACGCGGGCCGCGCGGCGCTTCTTGCCCAGCTTGGTTGTGCAGTGCGTCAAAGCGGCGGCCCTCACTGTGCCGGCCGATTGTAGGGGCCGGGCGCGATTCTTTGCTTCATCAATGATAAAGCCGTCCTTCGTGGAGGCGGAACCACCTGCGCCGGGTGGTGGCGGGGCGAACGGTGGCTGGCCAGTGGCGTTGATGAACACGGCCTTAGTGAATTCCAAATGGCTCCGGCACGGGGCTTGCCGCAAACTGATGCAGCCAGTTTCATGTGGCCGGGTGCATTCCGCCGCATATCCGACTCAGCCTGCATCGAGAGACCTACCAGCACCATGTCTTCCTTCCGCCCCGAATATATCCACGACATCCCCCGCTACTGGGCCGCGCAGACGCCCGACGCGCCGTGCCTGCACGAGAACGGCGCCGTCATCAGCTACGGCGAGCTGTGGCGGCGCATCGAGGCCGCCCGCGACTGGCTGGCGGCGCAGGGCGTGGGCGAGGGCGACCGCGTGATGGTGGTTGGCGAGAACTGCAACGAGATGGTGGTCACGCTGTTCGCCAGCAGCCTGCTGCATGCCTGGCCGATCCAGGTCAACGCGCGCCTGTCCGCGCGCGAGATCGAAAATATCCGCGATCATGCGCAGCCGGCGCTGGTGCTGTTCACCGGCCATGTCTCCGACGTGGCCGCGGCGCACGGCGAGCGGCTGGGCGCACAGGCCACCGGCTGCCCGGTGTTCGACGCTGGCATGCGGGTGGTGCGCGCGGCCACCCCGCCGCAGCGCGAGCCGGCCGGGCTGGCCCGCAGCGTTGCCACGCTGATCTATACCTCAGGCACCACCGGCGCGCCCAAGGGCGTGATGGTGCCGCATGCGGGCCTGACGCAGTTTGCGGGCATCTCCGCCACCTCGCGCGACATGGGCCCGGCCGACGTGGCCTACGGCGCCTTGCCGATGTCGCATATCTTCGGCATTGCCACGGTGCTGATGGCCACGCTGTATGCCGGCGCCAGCCTGTTCCTGCGCCCGCGCTTCGACGCCAATGAAGTGTTCGAGTCGCTGGCATCGCCCGGCGTCACCATCCTGCAGGGCGTGCCGACCATGTTCACGCGCATCATGGCGGTGGCGCCCACCGTCGGCGCGAAGCCCGGCGCCTATCCGCGCCTGCGCTACCTCTATACCGGCGGCGCCCCGCTGGACCCCACGCTCAAGCGCGAGGTCGAAACCCTGTTCGGCCAGGCGCTGCACCATGGCTACGGCATCACCGAATACGCCGGCTCGCTCTTCATCACGCGCATGGAAGCCCCGCGCGCCGACTGCTCGGCCGGCTATATCGTCGAAGGCGTGGAGATCGAGATCACCGATGCCGAAGGCAAGCTGCTTCCCGCCGGCGAGCGCGGCCAGATCCGCGTGCGCGGCCCGGGCGTGATGCTGGGCTACTACCGCAACCCCGAGCAGACCGCCGAGGCACTGCTGCCCGGCGGCTGGCTCAACACCGGCGACCTGGGTTACCTGGATGCCGATGGCGCGCTGTTTATCTCCGGCCGCTCCAAGGACCTGATCATCCGCTCCGGCTTCAACGTCTACCCGATCGAGGTCGAGTCGGTGATCAATGCCTTCCCCGGCGTGCGCCAGTCGGCCGTGGTTGGACGCACCACCGGCGACGGCAACGAGGAAGTGGTGGCCTTCATTGAAATGCAGGACGGCGCCGAGCTTGACCGCAAGGCGCTGGACACCTACCTGCGCGAGAGCCTGGCCCCGTACAAGCGCCCCGCCGAGGTCCGCACCGTCGACGTGATTCCGACCACGGCGAGCGGCAAGCTGCTCAAGCAGCCGCTGCGCGCCTTGCTCGACTAAACGCCCGGCGGGCCTGGTGGCCCCCGGCACTACAGCCATACCTGGAGGAGACAACAATGAAGACATGGACGACACTGGCAGCCGTGACCACCACGCTGCTGCTGCAGGGCGCGGCGTGGGCCGCCGAGGCCTACCCGTCGCGGCCGGTCAAGCTGCTGGTGGGCTACGCGCCGGGCGGCCCGGTCGATACCGCCGCGCGCATTTATGCCGAGCAGCTTGGGCGCGTGCTCAAGCAGCCGGTGGTGGTGGACAACCGTGCGGGCGCCAGCGGCGCGATCGCGGCCGACATGACCGCCAAGGCGGCGCCGGACGGCTACACGCTGTATTTCGTCGCCAGCCCGACCATGACCATGACCCCGCTGATCCAGCACTCGGTCAACTTCAATCCGGTCAAGGACTTCACCTATATCGGCCTGATCACCGACTACACCAACGTGCTGCTGGTGAACAAGGACTTCCCGGCGAAGAACGTGGGCGAACTGGTCGACTACGCGCGCAAGCATCCTGAGGGGGTCTCGTTCGGCTCGGCCGGCATTGGGGCATCGAACCATCTGTCCGCGGAGCTGCTGGCTCAGATGAACAACGTGAAGATGCTGCACGTGCCGTACAAGGGTAATGCGCCGGCCATGGCTGACGTGATGAGCGGCAAGGTGACGTTCATGTTCGATATTACCGGCACGGCCATCGGGCATATCAATGGCGGCAAGGTGCGGGCGCTGGCGGTCACGTCGAAGACCCGCAACCCGGCGCTGCCGAACGTGCCGACCATGATCGAGTCTGGCCAGAAGGACTATGACCTGACTGGCTGGTATGCGCTGGTGGGGCCGCAGAAGCTGCCTGGCGATGTGGTGGACAAGCTGGTCAAGGCGCAGAAGGCGGTTGGGGAGGATGCTGCCTTCCGGCAACGCATGACGGCTGGGGGGTATGACGTCAATATCAGCACGCCGAAGGCGCTGGGGGATCGGATTCAGCGGGAGCTGGCGCTTTGGGGTGGGGTGGTGAAGGCGGCGAAGATTCAGGCGGATTGAGGGGGGGAGGGGCTTGGGGGGGCTGGTTCGATGTTGTCGTAGGTCGACGGCCCTGTTCCGCCCTGCTGGGCGGGTCACTTTCTGTCCGAGCGACAGAAAGTAACCAAAGAGCGCGTCGCCTGGGCGGCTGGCCATAAATTGCACGGCGTTGGTGGTTCAAGCGGTGGTGGTTGCCGTTTTGCGTGGTTGCCCGTTCGACCCAGCTACGCTCCCTGTCTGGTGCCTGCGTCGACGGACTATTGGACGAACCCGACTTTAGGCCATTGGCAGCCTGCTAATCAGGTTATCGGTGGGACGCCTTCGGCTGCGCTGCGCGCACTCAGTATCGCAGGTCAAGTGCCCAGGCACGGAGTGCGTCGCTGCGCTCGCACGGCGCTGTCGCCAATGATGCAGGGCCAAAAGCGCAAGTCAGAACGCGGTCGTTGGCGCTACCACGTTAGGGCCGGCGCGAAGCGCAGCCGAAGGCGTCCCACCGACGCGGTGGTTAGCAGGCTGCCAATGGCCTAAAGTCGGGTTCGTCCAATAGTCCGTGGACGTAGGCACCGGACAGGGTGCGTAGCAGGGTCGAACCACCAACCCCATCGAACGGAAATCACCACCGCCCGAACCACCCACGCCGTGGAATGGATGGCCAGCCGCCCAGGCGACGCGTTTTTGGTTACTTTTGTCGCTCGGACAAAAGTGACTCGCCCCTTTAGGGGCGAAACCGGGGCCTCTCCAAGAGCCACCACCACAAATCCGCCGAAGTACCTTGTTGAATGCCATCAAGGCATTGCCTGTAAGCCGTGATGCGTGCCTTCGCCAAGGCGTGGAGTTCTCCGCTCTGTGGACGTTGGCAACTGACGCTTGACTTAGCGTATCGATCCTTCACAATCTGCTCCTTGATTGTGAACGGCAGGGTTCTCTAGACTGGCTGGGCTCCTGATCAACAGGAGTCGGGTGTGAGAACCCGGTTCACGTTCCAGCGGACGGTCGCGTAAGCGGCAATTTTCGAGTCCGTTGCGCTTGTGTGCGCCTTCACTTTACGGCGGGCCGGGCGGGGCCAGCTTCGGCTGGACCGGGTAACGTCCGGTTTTCTCACCCCCGTCGTCTGGCCCGCCACCTCAAGTGAGAATGAGCGGCGGGCCTCCACTTCTACGTTACAGAGGTCAGCAATGCACCAGTCCACCATCGAACCCGACGCCTTCACCCCACCTCGACTAGATGATTCGCTTTCGCGGTTCAGTCCCGAAACCCGCCGTGCAGCGCGTGAGGACGCGCTACCTGTTCCTCGGCAACTCTTGCTATTGAATCTGTTGGATCAGGCCGATGCGGTTGCGCGAGGCACGGCCTGCGTACTGACGTTGGTTACGCACAGCGAATGTGACGCACAAGAAGAGGGGAGCGTAGCCTTGCGGCCGGCTACGTTGGATGCCTTGCGAGGGCTCTGCCTGGCCTCCCTTGGATTGCTGGCCGACAGGGTAGAAGAGTTCGCGGAGGGAATTGAGGAGGCGATGGTCGGCTAGCCCTCCCGGATGCACGAGTCCACTGATTCATTGAAATGGCAGGCGCCGGCCAGTCTCAGTGAATCAGTGGACCGGAACCCGACTCCGCCCTCGCCCCTGCCGCTGGCGGCAAACAGAAGGAAGTCAGCCGCATGCGACATCCGCCTGCGGCTCCCACTTCTTAGCCTTCCACTTCCGCCCAACCCTGCATCGCCTGCCCGCCGGCATCGTCCCCCGTCCACAGCACCAGCCGCCCAGGTTGCGCCGGATCTGCCGCACCGCCAACGATGATGGTGTCCTGGTCGAACAGCGGCGCCAGCCCGCGGAAGCCAAAGCGGCGCACGCGCGCCTGCGGTTGGTCGCGCGCCACCAGATCCAGCATCAGCATCGCCTGCATCGGCCCGTGCACCACCAGGCCGGGATAGCCCTCGACCTCGCGCGTGTACTGGCGGTCATAGTGGATGCGGTGGCCGTTGAAGGTCAGTGCCGAGTAGCGGAACAGCATCACCGGGTCTGCCTGCAGCGTGCGCTGCCACTGCGCGGTCTGCTCCAGCCGCGGGCGCGGCGGCTGCGGCTTGGACGGGTCGGGCATGGCGCGGTAGACGATATCGTGGCGCTCGTTGACCGCGGTCTTGCCGTTGACGGTCAGCTCGTGATCGACGGCGACGAACCACAGTTCACCGGTGCGCCCGGTCTTGTACTGCACGTCCTTGATGGTGGAGGTGCGCGTGACGGTATCGCCGATATGCAGCGGATGGCTGAAGGTCAGCTCGCTGCCGGCCCACATGCGGCGCGGCAGCGGCACCGGCGGCATGAAGCCGCCGAGGGTGGGATGGCCGTCGCGTCCCAGTTCATGCTGCGGCGCGCGCGGCAGGAAGTAGAGCCAGTGCCACAGCGGCGGCAGCGGGCCGGCGGCAACGGCCTCGGGGTCGAGGTCGAAGGTGGCGGCGAGGCCGATCACCGGTTCGGGCGACAGCGTTTCGGTGCGCGATTCGCTGCGGCCGATCCAGCCGCGCAGGCGTTCGAGTTCAGATGTGGCGTCAGTCATGACAGTAGGCCTTGTCGTGCGTGAAGGTTGTCGGGCGGCGGGTTATTGCGCCAGTGCCAGCAGCCGGCGGGCCTGCTCGATCACGGGCCGGTCGACCATCTTGCCATCGACCTGCACCGCATGGCTGCCGCTGGCGGTAGCTTCCAGCACGCGGCGGGCCCAGTCGAGCTGCTCGGGGCTGGGCAAAAAGCCTGCGCGCACCGCGCCCAGCTGGGCCGGGTGGATGCAGAGCTTGCCGGCAAAGCCGAGTTCGCGCGCATAGGCAACGTCGCTGGCCAGCACGGCTTCATCTTTCAGCGCGGTGGTCACGCCGTCGACTGGCGGCGGGAGCCCGGCCACGCGTGAGGCCAGCACGATGCGCGCACGCGCAAAGGCCAGCGCGTCGCGCGTATGGCTGCAGCCCAGGTCGACCGCATAGTCGAGCGAGCCGAAGGCAAGACGTGCGACGCCGGTGGCCACGGCGTCGATCTGATGCAGACCGACCGCTGTCTCGATGATGGCCACGAGTTCGCCCTGCGGGTTGATCGCATGCAGGGCCTGCGCGATGGTGGCCAGCGCGGCGGCATCTTCTGCCTTGGGCACCAGCAGGCCGGCCAAGGCTGTGCCCGGCGGCAGCGCGCGCAGCCAGGCCAGGTCGGCGGCAAAGGACGGCGAGGCGCTGTCATTGATGCGGACAAAGGCATTGGCCGCGGGCCGTTCGGCCAGCCAGGCAGCGATGGCTTCGCGCGCGGTGGGCTTGGCGTCCGGATGGACCGCGTCCTCCAGGTCCAGGATCATCACATCGGGGCCGGCGGCCGCGGCCTTGTCGAAGCGTTCCGGCCGGTCGCCCGGCACGAACAGGTAGGTGGCTGCAGTGGACATGTCTTGGTTCTCAGCCTGCGGCGGGCAGCCAGTCGTTGACGTTCGGGGCCTGCTCCAGCGCCCACACGCGCTGGATGATGGCACGCATCTCGGCCTCGCTCGCGCCGTGGCGGAACGCGCCCAGCTGCAGCGCCTTAGCCTCCAGTTCCGGGCGCGACAGGGTGTTGTCGGGATCGCCCTTGGGGACGTCGACGCGCGCTGCCAGCGTGCGGCCGTCGGTGGTCCTGACGGTGACGCGGCCGATCCACTGGCGCGGGTAGGCGGCGTTGATCTCGGCATCCAGTTCCATGCCGACCTTGCCGCGGAAGGCGGTCACCTTCGGGTCCTGCAGCGCATGCTGCTCGAACTCGCCCAGGCCGGCATGGCCGTGCACGGCCACCAGCCCCAGCACCGTGCCCATCGAGAACTTGGCCTGGTGGATGGTGGTGGGGTTGACCACGGGGCCGAGCACGTCGATGGCGCCCTGGTGCACGTGCGTGGTAACGCTGGCGACCTGGTCGGCGGTGATGCCTTCGCGCTGCATCAGCGCCTTGAGCGCATCGGCGGCCGGGTGCGTGTGGCGGCATGAGGCGAAGAACTTGAACGAGGTCTCGGCGGTGGCCCAGCGCGTGCCCAGGCCGTCGGTCAGGCAGGCGGGGTTGGCATCGCTCGACATGCCGGCAGCCATGCCCTGCGCGCCTTCCAGGATCTGCTTCGCGCCGGTGAAGCCGGCCCGCGCGAGCCAGGCCGACTGCAGGCCATCGGCCGCGGCCTTGGCGGTATGCAGCTGCTTGGAGTCGGCGGCGTCGCGCAGGAATTCCCACAGGCCCGCGGCCTGCGTGCCGGCCGAGCCCAGTGCCTGGTTGATGCCTTCGGCATCCAGGCCATAGAGTTTGGCCACGGCCGCGGCGGCGGCCAGGGTGCCCACCGTGCCGGTGGTGTGGAACACGCGGTAGTGCGAACGGCCCATGAATTCGCCGATGCGGATGCCGGCCTCATAACCGGCGATCGAAGCCAGCAGCACTTCGGCGCCGGTCTTGCCCTCGGCCTGTGCGGCTGCCACGACGGCAGGGAACACCACCGCGGCCGGGTGCAGGACCGAGCCGTTGTGCACGTCGTCCTGCTCGACCACGTGCGAGGAGGCGCCGTTGATCAGCGCGGCAAAGTAGGGCGAGGTGCGGCGGCGGTCCACCAGCACTTCGGCGCCGCCTTGCGCCGGACCCATGGCCGCGGCGAACTCCTGCAGCTTGCGCACGGCGGGGGCATCCTTGCCGGCGATGGCCGAGGCGATCCAGTCCAGGAACAGGTCCTTGGTGCGCTCGATCACGGGCGCGGGCACGTCGGCCAGCTTGAGGTCGGCCAGGAAGTCGCAAAGCTGGCGGGTGGGGTAGTTGGTGTCTGCGGGTTGGCTCATGCCGGCTCCGGAGATTGAATTGGGGTTTGCGGAAAGGAAAAAGGCGCCCGGTCTTCCCGGGCGCCGGCATTGGTTCAGATGGTCTGCTTGTCCGCCAGCGCGGCGATGTCGCTGTCGGCGTAGCCGAGCTCGGCCAGGATCTGGCGGCTGTGCGCGCCCAGCGCGGGCACGTCGCCCATCACCGGCTCCACGCCCGACAGGTTGGCCGGCGGCAGCAGCGCGCCGATGGTGCCGCCGGGCACCGCGACTTCGCGCCAGCGGTTGCGGGCGGCCAGTTGCGGGTGGTTCCAGACGGCCTCGATGTCGTTCATCGGCGCGTTGGCGATCTGGGCGGCGTCCAGCAGCGCCTCCGCCTGCGACACGGTCATCGAGGCAAAGCGCTGCTCGATGATCTCGGTCATCGCGGGTCGGTTCTTGACGCGGCCGGAGTTGGTGGCGAAGCGCTCGTCCTGCAGCAGCTCAGGCTGCTCCAGCACCTTCTCGCAGAAGGCGCGCCATTCGCGCTCGTTCTGCAGACCGAAGATCACGCTGCCGCCGTCGCCGGTGCGGTGCACGCCGTACGGGGCGATGGCCGGGTGCGAGGCGCCGAAGCGCGCCGGCGGCGTGCCGCCGTAGTGGCCGAAGTAGAGCGCGTAGCCCATCCATTCGGACAGCGCTTCAAGCATGGTGACTTCCACGCGCACGCCCTCGCCGGTGCGCCCGCGCTGCAGCAGCGCTGACAGGATGCCGGTATAGGCATACATGCCGGCGGCGATGTCGGCAATCGAGATGCCCGCGCGCGAGGGCTCGTCCGGGCCGCCGGTGATGCCGATCAGGCCGGCCGCGGCCTGGATCAGCAGGTCATAGGCCTTCTTGTCGCGATAGGGGCCGGCATCGCCGTAGCCCGAGATATCGCACACGATCAGCTTGCCGTAGCGGGCGTGCAGGGTGTCGAAGTCCAGGCCCATGCGCGCGGCGGCGCCGGGGGCCAGGTTCTGCACCAGCACGTCGGCGTCGGCCAGCAGCTGGTGCAGCACCTTCTGCGCGGCTTCCTGCTTCAGGTCCAGCGTCAGGCTTTCCTTGCCGCGGTTGAGCCAGACGAAGTGCGAGGCCTGGCCATGCACGGTCTCGTCATAGCCGCGGGCAAAGTCGCCCGCGCCGGGGCGCTCGACCTTGATCACACGCGCGCCCAGGTCGGCCAGCTGGCGCGTGGCGAAGGGCGCGGCCACGGCGTGCTCGAGCGAGACCACGCGGATGCCGTCGAGCGGGCGGATGCCTTTGGGGGAATGGGACATGCAGGGGCCTTAGAACGAACGCGGCAGCTCGAGCACATGCTCGGCCACGTAGGACAGGATCAGGTTGGTCGAGATCGGGGCCACCTGGTACAGGCGCGTCTCGCGGAACTTGCGCTCGATGTCGTACTCGGCGGCAAAGCCGAAGCCGCCGTGCGTCTGCAGGCAGACGTTGGCCGCTTCCCACGAGGCGTCGGCGGCCAGCAGCTTCGAGATATTGGCTTCCTTGCCGCACGGCTTGCCGGCGTCGAACAATTGCGCGGCCTTGTAGCGCATCAGGCTGGCGGCCTCGACATTGATATACGAGCGCGCGATCGGGAACTGCACGGCCTGGTTCTGGCCGATCGGGCGGTCGAACACGATGCGGTCGCGCGCATAGTTGCTGGCGCGCTCGACAAACCAGTAGCCATCGCCGACGCACTCGGCGGCGATCAGGATGCGCTCGGCGTTGAGGCCGTCAAGGATGTACTTCAGGCCCTTGCCTTCCTCGCCGATCAGGTTTTCTGCGGGGACTTCAAGGTTGTCGAAGAACAGCTCGTTGGTCTCATGGTTGACCATGTTGCGGATCGGCTTGACCGTCAGGCCCTTGCCGATGGCATCGCGCAGGTCCACCACAAACACCGACAGGCCCTCGGACTTGCGCTTGACCTGGTCCAGCGGCGTGGTGCGTGCCAGCAGCAGCATCAGGTCCGAATGCTGCACGCGCGAAATCCACACCTTCTGGCCATTGACGATGTACTTGTCGCCCTGGCGCACCGCGGTGGTCTTCAGCTTGGTGGTGTCGGTGCCGGTGGTGGGCTCGGTCACGGCCATCGACTGCATGCGCAGCTCGCCCGAGGCGATGCCCGGCAGCCAGCGCTGTTTCTGCGCTTCGGAGCCGTGGCGCAGCAGGCAGCCCATCACGTACATCTGGCCGTGGCAGGCGCCGGAATTGCCGCCGCTGCGGTTGATTTCTTCCATGATGACCGAGGCCGCAGTCAGCGACAGGCCCGAGCCGCCATAGGCTTCAGGGATTAGCGCCGACAGCCAGCCTGCCTGGGTCAGCGCCTGGACAAAGGTCTCAGGAAAGGCGTTCTGCTCTTCCACCCGTTGCCAGTACGCCGAATCGAAGCCGGCGCAGAGGTCGCGCACCGCTTCGCGGATTTCGGGGTACAGCTGGTCTGGATCCTGATGTGCGTGCATGGGGTAGCCCCGCTCAGATTGAATGGGGCCATTATTCCCGAGCCCCCGGCACGCTGAAATTCGGATTTGCGAAAGAGCGGCTTAGGTGGGCCGGAAGCAGGGGAGGCGAAAGCTGCATGTGGCGCCAGCGCCTTGCGGCCCGCAGGCCCGGTTGCCGGCAGGCCACCCGTGCTACGCTCAGGTCTGCACCAAAGCACCCGGAGGCGAGCCATGGACGGGGTCTGGTCTGAAGTTTTCAGTGTCTTGCGCGCCGAGTTCGCCGATGTGCCGGACGCTGCCGAGGCCACCCGCATCCTGGCGCGCCTGTTCATGGCGATGCTGCTGGGCGGCCTGATCGGCTATCAGCGCGAGATCTCCGGCAAGGCAGCGGGGCTGCGCACCCATATGCTGGTGGCGCTGGGCTCGGCGCTGTTCGTGCTGGTGCCGCTGCAGGCCGGGGTGCCGCTGGCCGACATCAGCCGCGTGCTGCAGGGGCTGATTACGGGCATCGGCTTCCTTGGCGCCGGCGCGATCCTGAAGCACAGCGACGAAGCCCACATCGAGGGCCTGACCACCGCCGCCAGCATCTGGATGGTCGCGGCCATCGGCGTGGCTGCCGGCCTGGGTCGCGATACCACCGCGGTGATCGCCACCATTTTCACGCTGGGCATCCTGCAGCTCCTGCAGCGCTGGAAATAGCGCACCCGCGCCCGGCGCATCCGGCACCCGTGCCGCCCGGCGTGCGCCGGTCTGTTCGCTTGCCCGCCAATTTGCGTCATTTGCCACTGCAATGCGCGCCAGCGCACGCAAGCCGCGCGCGGCGCGCCCTATGCTGTGGCACAGGTTGCGCCGCGCTCCGGAGGCGCAGCCGCAGCAGAGCAGGGGAGGCAGGCATGAAATCATCGATCCGTGACGACGCGGCGCTGGCCGCATTCGTGGGGCCGCGCTATGCGTACTACAGCCAGCGCTGGTCCCTGGCCGAGACGCGCGGCGGCATGTCGTGGAACTGGGCGGCGTGCCTGCTGGGACCGTTCTGGATGGCCTACCGGCGCATGTACTGGCAGGTGGGGGTCTATGCGCTGATCGTCTGCGCCGAGCCGGTGCTGCACGCGCTGTTCGGGCTGAAGATGCCGCTGGCGGTCCGGCCGATGCTGTATGCCATGGCACTGCTGCTGGGCATGTATGGCAACCAGATCTACCGCTGGCATGCCGAGGCGACCATCCGGCACCTGCGCGAGTACCATTTTTCACCGGAACTGGTGCACGACTCCCTGGCGCGCTGTGGCCGCACCAGCTGGCCCGGTGTGTTCGCCATGGGCCTGCTGCTGGTGGTGATGGCGGTGTCGCTGAGCCCGCTGGCGGGGCTGGTGGTGCAGGGCGGCGGGCTGGCCGCCGGCTGAACTGTCGACTGCCTGTCCGGCAACCCCCCGGCTTACACCGGCTCGCGCGCCGCGTCGACCAGGTACTGGATCAGCGTTTCGGCAAACTGGGGCAGTTCGCGCCCCGGGCGGCGCACCAGGCGCAGCTCGCGCTTGGCCCATTCGTCTTCCAGCTTGATAAAGCGCAGCACCTTGCGGCTGGCGTAGCGGCGCGCGCAGCTGTTGGGCACGATGGCGATGCCCGCGCCGGCCTCGACCATGCGGCATACGGCATCGAAGCTGCCCACCTGGATGCGCAGGCTGATGCGCTTGCCCATGCCGCCGGCGATGCGGTCCAGGAACGACTGGATCGCGCTGAACTGGTTCAGGCCGACAAAGCGGCAGGTATCGAGCAGGTCGGCGAAATGCAGCCGCTTGAAGGCCGGCAGCGGGTGGTTGACGGGGGCGATCACGATCAGCTCATCGCTGCACAGGTGCATCGCGTCCAGGTCCTGGGTGGCGACTTCACCGGCCACGATGCCCAGGTCGGCGGCGCCGGCGCTGATGGCCGAGACGATTTCCTGCGACAGGTGCTCTTCCAGCTCGATGTCCACGTCCGGGTTCTCGCTCAGGAAGCGCGATACGCCGGTGGCCAGGAACGAGTTGGTGGCGGTGGTGTTGGCCAGCAGCCGCACGCGGCCCTTGACGCCCTTGGCATAGGGCCGCAGGTCTGCGTGCAGGCATTCCAGTTCGCGGAAGACCTCGCGGGCGTGGCGCAGCAGCGCATCGCCCGCCGGCGTCAGGCGCACGCCCTTGACCTGGCGGATCAGCAATTGTGTCTGGAACGCCTCTTCCAGTTGCTTGATCCGGGTGCTGGCCGCGGGCAGCGAAAGAAAGCTGCGTTCGGCCGCGCGGGTCAGGTTCTCCGTCTCGCCAACGTTCAGGAAGAGGCGGAGGTCGGTCAGGTCGTAATGCATGGGCTTCCGTCAGGCCAAAGGCCAGTTTTGTGATTCGTGAATTCCAAAGTCTCGGCCGTCAATTTATCGTATCCACTGCGGCGTGGACATCCGGATTGACCGCATCGGCGGGCGATGCCCGCGGCGCAGGGGTGTTTCGCCGGGTTTGCGGTCGGTGACCGCACAAAAAGTATTCAGAGGAGCAACGCAATGAGCGGTTTGATGGCAGGCAAGGTCGCGCTGGTGACGGGCGCAGGTGGTGGAATCGGGCGCGGCATCGCGCTGGCACTGGCCGCCGCCGGTGCCAAGGTGGTGGTCAATGACCTCGGCGTGTCGATGACCGGCGAGGGCGGCGACGCTGGCCCCGCTCAGCGCGTGGTGGAGGAAATCCGCGCCGCCGGCGGTGAGGCCGTGGCCAATACCGACAGCGTGTCGACCTGGAACGGCGCCAATGCCATCGTGCAATGCGCGCTGGACAACTTCGGCCGCATCGACGCCGTGGTCAACAACGCCGGCAACCTGCGCGACCGCATGTTCTTCAAGATGAATGAAGAAGAATGGCGCTCGGTGATCGATGTGCACCTGCACGGCACCTTCTTCGTCAGCCGCGCCGCGGCCAACTACTTCAAGGACCAGGAGAGCGGCGCCTACGTGCACATGACCTCCACCTCCGGCCTGATCGGCAACCTGGGCCAGGCCAATTACTCGGCGGCCAAGCTGGGCATTGCCGCGCTGTCCAAGTCGATCGCACTGGACATGCAGCGCTTCAACGTGCGCTCGAACTGCATCGCACCGTTCGCCTGGAGCCGCATGACCAGCTCGATCCCGGCCGAAACGCCGGAAGAGAAGGCACGCGTGGCCAAGCTGCAGAAGATGGAAGCCGGCAAGATCGCCCCGGTGGCGGTCTACCTTGCCAGCCCGGCTGCCAGCGAAGTCAACGGCCAGATCTTCGCGGTGCGCGCCAACGAGATCATCCTGATGAGCCAGCCGCGCCCGGTGCGCTCGGTGCATATGAGCGAGGGCTGGACGCCTGAAACGGTGGGCGAGATCGCCATGCCGGCCATGCGCAACAGCTTCTTCAAGCTGGAGCGTTCGCCCGACGTGATCAGCTGGGACCCGATCTGATGGCGGGCAGCCAGGCCCCGGCGCACGGCGCGCTTGCCGGCGTGCGGGTGCTGGACCTGTCGCGCATCCTGGCCGGTCCCTGGTGCGCGCAGAACCTGGCGGACCTGGGGGCCGAAGTCATCAAGGTGGAGCGGCCCGGCGCGGGCGACGACACCCGTTCGTGGGGGCCGCCCTGGCTGCCTGGCGCGGACGGGCAGCCGTCGCGCGACGCCACCTACTTTGCCGGCGCCAACCGCGGCAAGCAGTCGGTGACGCTCGATATCGCCAGCCCGCAAGGGCAGGAGATCGTGCGCGAACTGGCGGCGAAGTCGCAGATCGTGCTGGAGAACTACAAGGTCGGCGACCTGAAGCGCTACGGGCTGGACTATGAAAGCCTCAAGGCGATCAACCCGTCCATCGTCTACTGCTCGATCACGGGCTACGGCCAGACCGGGCCGAGCGCGCACAAGCCCGGCTATGACTTCATCTTCCAGGGCCTGGGCGGCCTGATGAGCGTCACCGGCGAGCGCGACGACCTGCCCGGCGGCGGGCCGCAGAAGGTGGGCGTGGCGGTGATCGACATGCTTACCGGCATGTACGCCACCGTGGCCGTGCTGGCCGCCTTGCGCCATGCCGAGCGCACCGGCGAAGGCCAGCATATCGACATGGCGCTGCTCGATGCGGTGGTGGCGGTCGGCGCCACGCCGATCATCGCCCAGCGCGTGACCGGCAAGGCCATGCCGCGCTACGGCAACGCACACGCCAATATGGTGCCCTACCATGTGTTCGCCACTGCCGACGGCTACATGATCGTGGCGGCCGGCAACGACGGGCAGTGGCAGGCGTATTGCCGCGGCGTCGAGCGTCCCGACCTGGCCGCCGACGAGCGCTTTGCCACCGGCCCCGGCCGCATCATCCATCGCGACACGCTGGTGCCGCTGCTTGAGGCGCATATGCGCACGCGGCCGACGGCGCACTGGCTGCAGGCGCTGGAAGCGCAGGGCATCCCGTGCGGGCCGATCAACGACTACGGCCAGGTGCTGGAAGACCCGCAGGTGCGGCATCGCGAGCTGCAGGTCGACCTGGTGCGCGAGGATGGCAGCCTGTGCCCGACCGTCAAGAGTCCGCTGCGGCTGTCGGCAACTCCGGTGCAATACGACGCACCGCCGCCGCGGCTGGGCGAGCATACCGGGCACGTGCTGGAAACGGTGCTGGGTTTGTCGGCCGAGCGCATCGCCAGGCTGCGCGAGCAAGGCGTGGTCTGACAGGAGGCGGGTGCCTGGCGGGAAGCTGCCGGGCACCTTCTGTCAGTTTCCCTGGCACGGCAGGCACCTGCACAAAGTCTCTCCATCGCCTAGGCTGTCTGGGTAGCGGCCGCAAGCCGCTTTCCGCGGTTCCCCCGGTTCCCCAGGAGACAGCCATGAACGAAGAGACCTTCAACCTCAGCATCCGCAAGTTCCTGAAGGTGGTCGGCGTCAGTTCCCAGCGCGACATCGAGCAGGCGGTTGCGAAGGCGCTGGCCGACGGCACCATTGCCGGTACCGAGCGCTTTCCGGTGTCGGTGACCCTGGAACTGGCGGGCGTGCAGCTCAAGGCGCGGTTCGACGGCGAGATCCAGCTTGAGTAAGCCGGTCGTGGCGGTGTTCGCAGTGGTTCTGTTTCTTGCGTGAAACGCCAAAAGGATGACCCTGTCCGGTCCTTTTGTTGCGCAAGTTGATCCATCTGCACGATGGGCGCGCAGGCCCCCCTCACATAATCTTCCCGGAAACGTCGAACCAATGGGACCGGGGGGACACCATGGCTGGATGCAACGAGCGCATGCATTGCGCTGGGGGCGGGGTATGCGCAGGCCGTGCAACGCGACGTGCGCAAGGGCGGGTCACACGCCACCGCACGGGCCACGCGCCGCTCTGAAGCGCGGGGGCCGTTGCCATGCATGCCGCCGCCGCTACGCCCGCAAGGAACATCGAGGACACCGGCTGGAACCTGCCGGATCCGGCATGTCGGCACGCGCGCCCCGAGGATCCGCTGCTGGCGTGCCTGCTCTGGCTGGCCCGGCGCTTCCAGCGGCCGGTTGCGGCCGAAGCGCTGATTGCGGGCCTGCCGCTTGATGCGAATCGCCTGACCCCTGCCTTGTTTCCACGCGCGGCCGCACGCGCCGGCATGTCGGCCCGGCTGGTCAAGCGCCCGCTGGACGAAATCCCGGACCTGGTGCTGCCCGCCATCCTGCTGCTCGACCAGGGCGAGGCGTGCGTATTGCTGCGCCGTGGCGACGAGGGCATGCTGCTGGTCTCGCAGCCGGAATGGGGCGACGGCGAGCAGCCGGTCCGCCGAGAAGACCTGCTGGCCCGGTACACCGGCCATGCCATCTTCGCCCGGCCCGCGCACCGCTTCGAGGCGGCGGGCGATGCCGGGCCGACGCCGCCGCATGGATGGTTCTGGGGCGTGATGCGCCAGTCGTGGCCGCTCTATGGCGAGGTGCTGGTTGCCTCGCTGCTGCTCAGCCTGTTCGCGCTGGTCATGCCGCTGTTCACCATGAACGTCTATGACCGCGTGGTGCCGAATCATGCGCTGGAAACGCTGTGGGCGCTGGCCATCGGCGTCGGCCTGGTGCTTGGCTTCGAGCTGGTGATGCGCACGCTGCGCGGCTATTTTGTCGACGTGGCTGGCCGGCGCATCGATGTCACGGTCTCCGCGACGGTGTTCGAGAAGGTGCTGGGCATCGAGATGAAGGCGCGGCCGGCGTCGGTGGGCAGCCTGAGCAGCCAGCTGCATGAATTCGAGTCGGTGCGCGAGTTCCTGACCTCGGCCACCATCACGACCCTGGTCGACCTTCCGTTCGCCGCGGTCTTCATTGCGGCCATGTTCTGGGTCGGTGGCCCGCTGGCCTGGGTGCCGCTGCTGGCGGTGCCGCTGGTGATCGGCATCAGCCTGCTGCTGCAGGGGCCGCTGTCGCGCGCGGTACACGCCAGCAGCGCCTGCGCGGCCCAGCGCCAGGCCGCACTGGTCGAAACCCTGGTGGGGCTGGAGACCATCAAGACCAGCGGTGCCGAAGGTGCCGCCCAGCGCAAATGGGAGCAGGTGGTCGGACAGATGGCGCAGCTGGGACTGCGGGCGCGGCTGCTCTCCGCCTGCGTGATCAACCTCTCACTGTTCGCCCAGCAGGCTGCCACGCTGGTGGTGGTGGTGATCGGCGTCTACCTGATCGCCGACGACCGGCTGACCACGGGCGGCCTGATTGCCTGCACCATCCTTGCCGGCCGGGCGCTGGCGCCGCTCTCGCAAGTGGCAGGGCTGACCACCCGCTATCATCAGGCGCGCACGGCGCTGGCCGGCATCGACCGCATGATGGCGCTGCCCGTCGAGCGCCCGCCGGGCAAGCATTTCCTGCACCGTCCGCCGCTGCGCGGCGAGATCGAGTTCCGGCAGGTCAGCTTTCGCTATCCGGGCCGCGACATCGCGGCTCTGGATGGGGTCTCGTTCCGCATTGCCAGCGGCGAGCGGGTCGGCCTGATCGGCCGCATCGGCTCAGGCAAGACCACCATCGAGAAGCTGATCCTCGGCCTGTACGCACCGGATGCCGGCACCGTGCTGGTCGACGGCGCGGAGGTGCGCCAGCTGGACCCGGCGGCGCTACGGCGCGACATCGGCTATGTGCCGCAGGACGTGATGCTGTTCAGCGGCACCCTACGCGACAACATCGTGATGGGCGCCCCATACGCCGACGACGAAGCGGTGCTGCGCGCGGCGCGCCTGGGCGGCGTGAGCGACTTTGTCGATCGCCTGCCTGACGGCTATGACCTGCGCCTGGGAGAGCGCGGCGAAGGCCTGTCGGGCGGCCAGCGCCAGGCTATTGCCATTGCCCGTGCCGAGTTGCTGCAGCCGCCGCTGCTGCTGCTCGACGAACCCAGCAGCGCCATGGACAACCGTACCGAGGAGCAGTTCAAGGCGCGCCTGGCCTCGGCGCTGGGCGGGCGCACGCTGATCCTGGTCACGCATCGCGGCTCGCTGCTCAGCCTGGTCGATCGCCTGATCGTGATGGACCAGGGCCGTATCGTGGCCGATGGCCCCAAGGCCGAAGTCCTGAACGCGCTCGCGGGGAGGAAGCTCCATGTCGCTTCCTGATCCGCAACGCATGGGGCCGGCGCGGCGCCTGATCGCCGCGCTGAGGCCGCGCGCCGACGACACCGCATTCATGTGCGAGCGCGATGCGGCCGCGATGGCGCAACCGCGCTATTTCACGCACTGGATTCTCTGGTCCGCCCTGGTCTTCGTGCTGGTGGCGCTGGCCTGGGCCGCGCTGGCGCAGGTGGACGAGGTGGCCGTAGGCGAGGGCAAGGTGATCCCGTCGAGCCAGGTGCAGGTGGTGCAGAACCTCGAAGGCGGGATCATCGCCGAGATCATGGTGCGACCGGGGCAGGTGGTGAACAAGGACCAGCCGCTGATGCGCATCGACGATACCCGCTTCACGGCTTCATACCAGGAGGGCCGCACCAGGGACGATGCGCTGGTGGCACGCATTGCGCGCCTGAGCGCCGAGGCCGACGGCACGGCGTTCGTGGCGAGTGCGCCGGCCGATGCCGAGGGCCGCCGCTTCGTGTCCGAGGAGCGCGCGCTGTTCGAGTCGCGCAAGCGCGCGTTCGATGCCAATCTTGCCGTGCTGCGCCAGCAGTCAGAGCAACGGAGGCAGGAACTGACCGAGAAGCGCTCGCGCGAACAGCAACTGCGGCAGAGCCATCGCCTGGTGGCGCAGGAGCTGACCATGATGCGCCCGATGGTGGCGCAGGGCGTGGTGTCCGAGGTCGACTTGCTGCGGCTGGAGCGCCAGGCCAATGACCTGAAAGGCGAGCTCGAGGCCGCGCGGCTCGCCATGCCGCGCCTGGAGGCCGCCTACCGCGAGAGCCAGCAGAAAGCCGACGAACTGGGCACGCATTATCGCGCCGAGGCCATGAAGGAGCTCAACCAGGCCAAGGCCGAACAGGCCGCGCAGAGCGCCACCAACACGGCGCTGCAGGACCGCGTCGACCGCACCCTGGTACGCGCCCCGCTTGCGGGCGTCATCAAGCAGATCAAGATCAATACCGTGGGCGGCGTGGTGCAGCCCGGCATGGACCTGCTGGAGATCGTCCCGCTGGAAGACACGCTGCTGGTTGAGGCGCGCGTGCGGCCTGCCGACATTGCTTTCCTGCGGCCCGGCCAGTCGGCGGTGGTCAAGCTGTCGGCCTACGACTTCTCGGTCTATGGCGGCTTTCCCGGCACCGTGGAACATATCAGCGCCGATACGCTGACGCCGGAGCGCCCGGGCGAGCGCCCCGAAAGCTACTACCTGGTGCGCGTGCGCACCCGCGACAACCGGCCAGGCGGCAGTGCCGTGCAGGTACCCATCCTGCCCGGCATGGTGGCCACGGTCGATGTGCTGACCGGGCAGAAGACAGTGCTCCATTACCTGCTCAAGCCCATCATCAAGACCAGGGAACTGGCGTTCCGGGAACGATAAGAGCGGGCGGATTGCCCACGACGATAACAAGCAAGGCATGGCCAGCAGGCCGGCATTCAGGACGGAGAGTGATCATGGCAACCCTGACAGGTAGCAACGGCAGCGACAGCATCAGCGGCACCACGTCCGCCGACACTATCCTGAGCGGCAATGGCAATGACTACGTCAGCGCCGGCGATGGCAACGACTATGTCGATGCCGGCAACGGCGACGATATCGTCGAAGGCGGCGACGGCAATGACACGCTGCTGGGTGCCAACGGCAAGGACCGCGTGTTCGGCGGGCGCGGCAACGATAACCTGTCCGGTGGCAACGGCACCGACGCGGTCTATGGCGGCAGCGGCGATGACGTGATTGGCAGCATCGACGGTTCCTCGGCGCTTTACACCGGCGACAACGGCGGCGATACGCTGTATGGCGACGGCTACGACAGCTATGCCGACTTTCTTCTCGGGCGCGGCCATGAGTCCGCTCAGCCGGGCAACGATCGTATCCAGGGCGGCAACGGCGATGACCTCATCTACGGGGACAACGGCAACAATGCCGCCCTGGGCGGCGCCGACATCATTGCCGGCGGCAACGGCAAGGACACCATCTATGGCGAAGGTGGCGATGACAACATTGGCGGCGGGGGCGGCGGCGACACGTTGAGCGGCGGCAGTGGCGGTGACGTGTTCGTCTACAACGCGGTGTCCGACTCCACCGCGGCCGGCATGGACATCATCACGGACTTCCAGCGGGGCGCGGACCGTCTCGACCTGCGGCCGGTGCTGGGCAATTCCGGCTTTGAATGGGGTGGACGCCAGCCTACGGCCCATGGCGCCTGGTTCCAGCAATCCGGCGGCAATACCTATGTCTATGTGGATGTCGATGGCAATCCCGCGACGGCGGAAATGGTCATCAGGCTCAATGGCCTGCACGAACTGACCAAGGCAGACTTCGCCGGCTACGAGAACCATGCGCCCACGGCAATGGCCGATACCAACGCGATCGGCGAGAACAACTCTCCGAACCCGATCACCGGCAATGTGCTGTCGAACGACAGCGACGTCGATGCGGGCAACGTGCTGGCCGTAGCCAATCCTGGCACCTATGCCGGCCAGTACGGCACGCTGACGCTCCACGCCGACGGCAGCTACAGCTATACGCTGGACAACGGCAATGGCCAGGTGCAGGCATTGCGGCAGGGGCAGCAAGTCCAGGACACGTTCAACTATGAGGTGTCCGACGGGCAGGCCGGCGCGGCATCATCGCTGAGCATCCGGATTACCGGCGCCAACGACGGCGCTACCATCACGGCCTCGGCCAGCGAGGACAAGGCGGTGACCGAGGCTGGTGGTGCAGGCAACACCGACCCCGGTGACGCATCTGCCAGCGGCAAGCTGACGGTCACTGACGTCGATACCGGTGAAGCGCACTTCGCCGCGGTGCCGGCGGAGAGCCTGGCGGGACAGTACGGTACCTTCAGCTTCTACAGCAACACCGGCGCCTGGACCTACACGCTCGACAACACCAAGGCCGATGCACTGATCGCGGGCCAGCAGGTCAGCGATTCGCTGACAGTGTCCTCCGCCGACCAGACCGCGCAGCAGACCATCAAGGTCGACATCACTGGTGCCAACGATGGCGCTACCATCACGTCCTCGGCCAGCGAGGACAAGGCGGTGACCGAAGCTGGGGGCGCAGGCAACGCTGAAACTGGTGACGCATCCGCCAGCGGTAAGCTGACGGTTACCGATGTCGATACCGGTGAAGCGCACTTTGCCGCGGTGGCGCCGGAGAGCCTGGCGGGGCAGTACGGCACCTTCGCCTTCGACAGCAACACCGGCGCCTGGACCTACACGCTGGACAACACCAAGGCCGATGCCCTGATCGCGGGCCAGCAAGTCAGCGACTCGCTGACGGTGTCTTCGGCCGACCAGATGGCGCAGCAGACCATCAAGGTCGACATCACCGGCGCCAACGACCACGCCACCATCACGGCCTCGGCCAGCGAGGACAAGGCGGTGACCGAAGCCGGCGGCGCAGGCAATGCTGAAACTGGCGACGCATCCGCCAGCGGCAAGCTGACGGTCACTGACGTCGATACCGATGAAGCACTCTTTGCCGCGGTGCCGCCGGAGAGCCTGGCGGGGCAGTACGGCACCTTCAGCTTCGACAGCAACACCGGCGCCTGGACCTACACGCTCGACAACACCAAGGCCGATGCACTGTTCGCGGGCCAGCAGGTCAGTGATTCGCTGACGGTGTCCTCCGCCGACCAGACCGCGCAGCAGACCATCAAGGTCGACATCATCGGCGCCAACGACCACGCCACCATCACGGCCTCAGCCAGTGAGGACAAGGCGGTGACAGAGGCTGGCGGCGCAGGGAACGCAGAAACTGGTGATGCATCCGCCAGCGGCAAGCTGACGGTTACTGACGTCGATACCGGTGAAGAGCACTTCGCCGCGGTGGCGCCGGAGAGCCTGGCGGGGCATTACGGCACCTTCACCTTCGACAGCAACACCGGCGCCTGGACCTATACGCTCGACAACACCAAGGCCGATACCCTGATCGCGGGCCAGCAGGTCAGCGATTCGCTAACAGTGTCTTCGGCCGACCAGACCGCGCAGCAGACCATCAAGGTTGACATCACCGGCGCCAACGACCACGCCACCATCACGGCCTCAGCCAGCGAAGACAAGGCGGTGACCGAAGCTGGCGGCGCAGGCAACGCTGAAACTGGCGACGCATCCGCCAGCGGCAAGCTGGCGGTCACCGATGTCGATGCCGATGAAGCGCACTTCGCCGCGGTGGCGCCGGAGAGCCTGGCGGGGCAGTACGGCACCTTCAGCTTCGACAGCAACACCGGCGCCTGGACCTACACGCTGGACAACAGCAAGGCAGAGTCGCTCGCCGCTGGCCAGCAAGTCACCGACACGCTGTCCGTGCAATCGTCGGACCTCACCGCCACCCAAGTGATTGCCGTCAATATCACTGGCGCCAACGATGCCGTGGTGAACACTGTGCCGACGGCGCAGGCCGTCAACGAAGACATGCCGCTGGTGTTCAGTTCGGCCAAAGGCAATGCGCTCAGCCTCTCTGATGTGGACAACGCCAGCCATACCGTGACGCTGACCGCGACCGCCGGCGCGCTCACGCTCAACGGTATCGCCGGGCTGCAGTTCCTGGCGGGCGACGGCACTGCGGACAGCACCATGACGTTCACGGGCAGCGACGCGGCGATAAATGCCGCGCTGGACGGCCTGCGTTTCGTTGGCGACGGCAACTATGCGGGTGTGGCATCGGTGCAAATGCAGAGCAGCGATGGCAGTGCCGTCGATACCGACGCGGTGGCGATCACGGTCAATCCGGTCAACGACGCTCCCGTAGCAGCCGCAGACGTGATTTATGTCTCGAACAACAACAATGGCAACAGCAACACCACCAGCACCGTCCTGATTCCGGTCAGCGCACTGCTTGGCAATGATGGCGATGTCGATGGGATGGCGTTGTCAGTCACCGCACTTGGGCCTCACACAGCCGGGATCAGCAACCTGATGTTCGCGCCGGAAACCAATGGCAGCTACATCAGGTTCGACGTAGACAAGACGCCGCAGGGCACCTTCAGCTATACCGTTTCAGACGGAGCCGGCGGCACCAGCACGGCGACCGTCACGGTCAATGTCTTGTTGACCGCAAACGATGCCACGGTGTCCTTGGCGGGCCGGGACTACCAGGCTTCCTACCTGGATGGTGGCAGCCAGAGCGATACATTGACGGGCGCCGCAATTGCCGACACCTTTATTGGCGGAACGGGAGCCGACACGCTCAACGGCGGCGACGGCGACGACGTGCTGCGGGGTGCCGCGGGCAATGACATCATCGACGGCGGCGCAGGCATAGACCTGCTGGATTTCTCTGATGCCGCCGTGGGGGTTTCCGTTTCGCTGATACAAAGCAGCCTCGCCACCTCGGTCAACCTGGGTTCGGCGACCGGACTCGGTTCCGACAGCTACAAGAACATGGAGGGCGTGATCGGTTCGGGGAGCAGTGACACGCTGACCGGCAGCTCCGCCAACGACATCATTCGCGGTGGCGGGGGCAATGACATCATCGACGGCGGCGCAGGCCTCGACCTGCTGGACTTTTCCGATGCGAAGGGCTCGGTTGTCTTCACGATGACGCAGAGCAGTATCGCCACCACGGCAGGCCCGGGCGTGACTGGCCTTGGTACCGACACCTACAAGAACATGGAAGGCGTGATCGGTTCGGCATTCAACGACAACCTCACCGGCTCGGCCGGCAACGACGTGTTGCGCGGCGGCGCGGGCGACGACCTGCTCGCGGGAGGCGCTGGCAACGACGTACTGACCGGCGGCGCCGGGGCTGACAGGCTGACGGGCGGCGCAGGCAGCGACACCTTCCGCTTCCTGCGCGCCGATGCCGCCTCGGTGGACACGATCGGCGACTTCGACGTGGCACCAGTGGCAGCGGGTGGCGACGTGCTGGATCTTGCCGACCTGCTTTCCGGCGTCAGCGTGACCACCGCCAATGCGGCGCAGTTCGTCCGCCTGTCGGAAGTCGATGGCAACACCGTGGTCAGCCTGGATCGGGATGGCAGTGGCGCGGCTGCCGCATTCCAGGACGTGGCCGTGCTTCAGGGCGTGGTCGGGCTCGATCTCAACACGCTGTTGAGCAACGGCAATATCCACACGGCCTGAGGCGTGCGATCGGTGGCGGATTCAGAGAGGGAAATGCAGGGCAGCAGTAAGACCGGATTCCGGTGCAGTTGAAAACCATAATAAACGGGTAGCGCACCGCTTCCCGCATCGCGCAGGCGCCGGCCAGCGCGATACGAGGCAGCGGGTGCGCCCGAGTGGGGGAAGCATGACAACGACATGGTGCCGGCTGGCACATGTACTGCTATGGGCAGCCATGGTGGTGCCGCATCACGCGGCAGCCCAGGCGCTGCGCCAGGCAGTCGAGCAAGCCGTGCATACCAATCCCGAAGTGCTGGCGGCGGGCAGCCGCCGGCTGGCCGCGGACGAGGGGCTGACGCAGGCGCGCGCCGGTTACCTGCCGCGGGTCGATGTCAATGCCGCCACCGGTCGCGTACGCCTGGACAGCCACAGCACACGGCTGATGGGCCTGTCTGACTCTTCCTATGCCAGCCACGCGGCCGGCGTGACGATCTCGCAGATGCTGTTCGATGGCTTTGCCACCAGCAGCGACGTGGAGCGCCAGGGCGCACGGATCGACGGCGCGGCCTATCGTGTCGGCGCGACTGCCGAAGACATCGCGCTGCGCACGGTCGGCGTCTATGTGGAGGTGCTGCGGCGCCAGGAAACCGTGGCCATCGGCCTGGCCAATCTCGAAGCGCACCAGCACATCTATGACCAGATCAGGCTTGGCGCCGACAACGGC
The DNA here is from genome assembly GCF_054072015.1 of Cupriavidus sp. CP313. Taxonomy (NCBI): domain Bacteria; kingdom Pseudomonadati; phylum Pseudomonadota; class Betaproteobacteria; order Burkholderiales; family Burkholderiaceae; genus Cupriavidus; species Cupriavidus sp. CP313. Next base: position 300,763 of record NZ_JBSVZB010000006.1, read on the forward strand.
GTGCTGCGCCGCGCCGACCTCTACCAGGCCGAGAGCCGCCTGGCGCTGGCCAAGGCCAGCCTGAGGGCCGAGCAGGGCAGCCTGCAGGACGCCATGACGGCCTACCTGCGCGTGGTCGGGGCGCCGCCGGAGGCGTTGTCCAGGCCGGAATCGCTGTCGGCGGTGCTGCCTGCCACCGAACGCGAGGCGCAGCAGGTGGCAGGCGCCAGCCATCCGGCATTGGGCGCCGGGCAGGCCGATATTGCCGAAGCCCAGGCCGGACGCTCGCTGGCCAAGGCGGCAATGTGGCCAAGGCTGGATCTGGAGGTCGGCGTGGCGCGCGACCGTGACCGCGTGCTCGGCACGACCGATGAGCGCAGTGTGATGCTGCGGGTGCGCTACAACCTGTTCCGCGGCAACGCCGACAAGGCACGCATCAATGAAGCCGGGTACCAGGTTCAGGAAGCGGAACAGAACCTGGACCGGCTGCGCAGGCAGGTGCAGGAAAGCGTGTCGCAGGCCTTCAACGCCTACCTGACGGCGCAGGACCGGCTGGCGAGCCTCGGGCAATACGTGCAGGCCAGCGATGCCACGCGCGTCAGCTACGGCAAGCAGTTCCGGATCGGGCAGCGCAGCCTGCTTGACCTGCTCAATGCCGAGAATGAGTACTTCAGCGCCCGCACTGCCTACGTGACCGGCCAGTACACCGAACTGGCCAGCCAGTACCGCATCCTTGCCGGCATGGGCTTGCTGCTGGCGACCCTGCAGGTGCCGGTGCCCAGGGAGGGGATGGTGCAGGTGGGGCAGCGGACAGGGCCGCCGCTGGGCCAGAGATAACGATGGCGCCGCCTCAGCCCGGCACAGCTTCCCCCCGCATCCCCCGCAACCGATACTCGCCCGGCGCCACGCCCGTCCATTTCTTGAATGCCCGGTGAAACGTGCTCGGCTCGGAGAACCCGAGCCGCAGTGCCACGTCCTGCAGCGTCATGCACGGACGCTCCAGCATGCCGATGGCCACGTCGCGCCGCAGGCTGTCCTTGATGCTCTGGTAGCCGCTGCCCTCGTCGCGCAGCCGGCGGCGCAGCGTCTGGGGCGTGAGCCGCAGCATCTGCGCCATCTGTTCCAGCGACGGCAGTTCGTCATCCAGGTGGGAACGCAAGTGCTGCCGGATGCGCTCGGCCAGGCAGCTGTTGTCGCGGTAGCGGATCAGCAGGTTGCGCGGCGTCTCGCGCAGGAACTCGCGCAGGCTGGCGGCGTCCTGCATCACCGGCAGGCGCAGGCTGGCGGCATCGAAATGCAGCACGGAGACAGGCTGGCCGTAATGCACGGCGGTCTTGAAGACGCGCTCGGTCTCCGGGCCGCCCTGTGACGGCGCGGCGCTCAGGTCGACCCGCGCCAGCGGGATATGGCCGGCGACCAGCCAGCTGAGCAGCGCGTAGGCATGGAACACGAAAGTCGATTCGGCAAAGCTGCGGCAGGCCGAGGCCGGCGCGCGCGGATGCAGCACCACGGAGGCGGTCTTGCCGTCGGCGCTGACATGCAGGCGTGGCGCGAAGGCGTCGATATGCAGCCGGTACAGGCGCAGCCCGGCGCGGATGGCGTCCTCCAGCGTGGCGCAATGGATCAGGTTGCGGCACGCTTGCGCAAACACGCCCGGGGTCACGGGCCGGTCCAGCAGCCCCCATAGTTCATCGCGCATGACGCGGCGCAGCGTGCGGATCAGCGCCGCGTACTGGCCTTGGGTGACGCGCGCATTGGGCGAGGCCAGCAGCGCCGGCGAAATCCCGGCCCGGCGCAGCAGCGCGGCAAGGTCGTGGCCCAGCCGGCGCGGGCCCAGCAGGATGTGATCCACATGCTGGATCGCAATGGTGTGGCGCGCCGAGGCCTGTGGCGCGGCCTGCGCCGTGGTGGCCGGGGCATCGGCACGGCCTGGGGCATGGCCGTGCCCGGGCGCCGGCGGCAGTGCGCTGCCGGCGAGGTGCAGCTTGCCTGGCACGGTCGGGCGCAGCGATGACAGGACAGCGGTATGCATGGGTCTCCTCATCACGGTGGCGCGTCGGCGCCGGCACCGCGGAACGGCTGGTTCCGCGGGCGTTCCCGGACGTTTCGCCACATCGTCTCGCCACCTTAGCAAGCCGCGACTGCACCGCACAATCGGGATTTGCCAAAGGCTGCCTTCCATCTGAGCGATTCGGCCAATCATTTTGGCTTGTCTGGTCATTGTCCACGCACCGCAGCATCGCGCACTCTGCGGCTAATACCGATACAAGGCCGGCGCACCGGCCCGGACGGGACCAGAAACGGGGCTAAGACCCGTTCCCGCCTCAGGAAAAACAATGGAGACAACACATGCAGGCAGATCGTCGTAGTGCGCTGTGGCGCTTTGGGGCCGGGTTGCTGGCCGTGGCCGGGGTGCTGGGTGGGGATGCCGCCTTCGCCCAGGGGCAATTCCCGTCGAAGACGGTCCGGCTGGTCGTGCCATACCCGGCCGGCGGCGCCACCGACGTGCTCGCGCGTGCCATTGCCGACGGGCTTGGCAAGGCCTGGTCGCGCCCGGTGGTGGTGGAGAACCGCCCCGGCGCGAGCAGCATGATCGGCTCCGAGGCCGTGGCCCGCGCCGAGCCTGACGGCCATACCGCCTTGCTGACGATCACCACCCTCGTGCAGGCGCCCAGCCTGTATGCGAAGCCGCCGGTGGACCCGGTCAAGGACTTTGCCGCGGTGTCGGAGCTGGGCACCACCAACCTGGTCTTTGCCGTGCACAACTCGGTGCCGGCCACCAGCCTGAAGGAATTCATCGAGCTGGTCCGCGCCAAGCCCAGGCAGTTCTCCTACGGCTCCTACGGCACCGGCTCAAGCGGCCACCTGTACGGCGAGATCTTCAAGGAGTCCGCCAAACTGGACATGGTCCATGTGTCATACAAGGGTGAGGCACCGGAGCTGAACGACCTGCTGGGCGGGCAGGTGCCGGCCGCCATCATCTCGGTGATGGGCGCCAAGCCGCACAACGCCTCGGGGCGCCTGCGCGCGCTGGCCGTGACCGGCGGCAGCCGCTCGCCGCAGTTGCCGGATGTGCCGACCTTCCGCGAGGCGGGCGTTGCCGGCATGGACGGGTTGGGATGGTTCGGCCTGTTCCTGCCTGCCGCCACGCCCCGGGCCATCGTCGACAAGTACTCGGCCGACGTCAATCGCGTCCTGGCCCAGCCAGACATTCGCAAGCGCATGAGCGACATGGGCATCGTCCTGACCGGCAGCACGCCGGATGCGTTCGCGCAGACCGTCCAGGCTGACTACGCACGCTGGGGCAAGGTCATCCGCACCAACAACATCCGCCTGGACTGAGTTCTTCCCGACTGACCTGTATCGATTGCTGCAAATGAAGCCTGCTACAAGTACCAACCAGCCGTTCCGTTCCCCGGCCTGGCCGCCTGGCCTGCCGGCCGCGCTGCATACGCCGCGCACCAGCCTGTTCTACAACGTCGAGGCGGCGGCGCACCGCTATCCGGACAAGACCGCGATCCAGTATTTCGGCACCGCGATTTCCTACGGCCAGCTGCAGGACGAGATCGAACGGATGGCGGGCTACCTGCAGCAGGCCTGCGGCATCCAGCCGGGCGACCGGGTGCTGCTGTTCAGCCAGAACTGCCCGCAGTTCATCGTTGCTTACTACGCGATCCTGCGCGCCGAAGGCGTGGTGGTGCCGGCCAACCCGATGTGGCTGGAGGCCGAACTTGCCCATGTGGTGCAGGACAGCGGCGCGGTCGCCGCCTTTGCCGGCAGCGAGCTGTACCAGCGCGTGGCACCGCTGCACGGCCCGGCGCTGCGCCATGTGATCCTGCACGACTATGCCGGCATGCTGCGCGACGACGGCGGCCTGGCCGTGCCGGCCTGGCTGCGCGAACCGCCGCCCGCGCCGCAGGCTGCGCCCTCCGGCGCGATGCCGGTGGCCTGGGACGCGGCCAGCGCCGCCGGGCACCGGCCGCTGCCGCACCAGGCGGGCTACGACACGCTGTGCATGCTGGCCTATACCTCCGGCACCACCGGCCACCCCAAGGGCTGCATGCATAGCCACGGCACGCTGATGACCGCGGCGGCCGGTTCGGTGATCTGGCGCGGCGCTACGCCCGAATCCGTGGTGCTGGCAGTGGCGCCGATGTTCCACCTGCTGGGCATGCAGAACTGCATGAACTCGCCGCTCTACCTGGGCGCCACCGTGGTGCTGATGCCGCGCTGGGACCGCGCGCTGGCCGCGGACCTGATCGAGCGCTACCGCGTCTCGGTCTGGGGTGCGCCGCCGGCGATGATGGTGGACTTCTTCTCCCAGCCGGGCATCGACGCGCGCGACCTGTCGAGCCTGGCCTACGTGGGCGGCGGCGGCGCGGCCATGCCCGAAGCGGTGGCCAATATGCTGCAGGAACGTTTCGGCCTGCCCTACGTCGAGGCCTACGGCATGACCGAGACCGCGGCCTTCATCCTGTCGAACCCGCGCAACCAGCCCAAGCGCGAATGCCTGGGCATCGCCACCTTCGGCGTGGACGCGCGCGTGGTCGATCCCGAGACGCTGCAGGAACTGCCTTACGGCGAGACCGGCGAGATCGTGGTCCACGGCGGCCAGGTGATGCAGGGCTACTGGCACAATCCGGAAGCCAACGCGGCCACCTTCATCGAGATCGGCGGCAAGCGCTTCCTGCGCACCGGCGACCTCGGCTTCATGGACGAGGAAGGCTACTTCTTCATGCGCGACCGCCTCAAGCGGATGATCAACGCGTCCGGCTACAAGGTCTGGCCGGCCGAGGTGGAGAACCTGCTGTACGGGCACCCGGCCATCCACGAAGCCTGCGTGATCGCCGCCCGCGACGAGCGCCGCGGCGAGACCGTCAAGGCCGTGGTGGCGCTGCGCCCGGAAGCACGCGGCACGGCTGAAGCCGACCCCGAACGCATCATGGCCTGGTGCCGCGAGCATATGGCCGCGTACAAGGTGCCGCGCATCGTCGACGTGGTCGATGCGCTGCCCAAGTCGGCCACCGGCAAGATCCTGTGGCGCGCCTTGCAGGAGCGCGAGATGCAGGCGGACAACCCGAGCGCCTGACGCCAGCGCCGAATTCAGGAAAGAGAGAGACAGCATGCAGCAAAGCAGACGCAACTGGCTGGCACAGGCCGGCACCCTGGCCGGCGCGGCCATCCTCGGCGGCGCGGGCAGCGCCTTCGCGCAGCAACCGTATCCGAGCAAGCCGATTCGCATGATCGTGCCGTACCCGGCCGGCGGCGGCACCGACACCGTGGGCCGCCTGATCGGCCAGCGCCTGGCCGAAAGCCTGGGCCAGCCGGTGGTGGTGGAAAACAAGCCCGGCGCCAGCGGCATGCTGGGCAACGACACCGTCGCCAAGGCGCCGGCCGACGGCTACACCCTCCTGCTGGCGATCACCGCGCTGATCCAGTCGCCGGCCCTGTACAAGCGCACGCCGTACGACGTGGCCAGGGACTTCACGCCGGTCTCGCTGATCGCCAGGTCGTCCGACCTGTTCGTGGTGCCCAACCGCGTGCCGGCCAGCAATATGCGCGAGTTCCTGGCGCTGGCCAAGGCCGGCAAGCTCAGCTATGGCTCCTACGGCAACGGCACCTCGTCGCACCTGCATGGCGAACTGCTCAAGCAGCAGGCAGGCATCGAGATCGCGCATATCCCTTACAAGGGCGCGGCGCCGCTGATGAGCGACCTGCTCGGCGGCCAGGTGGACAGCGCCTTTGTCGACGTGACCTCGGCCAACCCGTACCTGGGCAGCAACAAGTTCAAGATCCTCGGCATCACCGGCACCCAGCGCTACAAGGCGCTGCCCAATGTGCCGACCTTCACTGAACTGGGCCTGCCGGGGTTCGAGCCCAACGGCTGGTACGGGCTGTTCCTGCCGGCCAATGCGCCCAAGGATGTGACGGCGAAGCTGGCGGCAGAGACCGCGCGCATCGTGCGGCTGCCCGAAGTGACGCAGAAGCTGGCCAGCATGGGCCTGCAGCCGGTCGGGTCCGCGCCGCAGGGACTGGCGGCCGTGGTCGCCGGCGACACGCCCAAGTGGGCCAAGATCGTGCGCGACGCCAATATCCAGCTCGACTGAAACCCGCCTCCCGGAGCCCACCGATGGAAACCATCCGCTTTGCCGTCGAGGACGGCGTCGCCACGCTGACGCTGGACTCGCCGGCGCGCAAGAACGCGCTGTCCTTGCCGATGCGCGACGAGATCGGCGAAGTGATTCGCCGGGTACGCGCCGACGACAGCGTGCGCGCGCTGATCCTGACCGCCGCCGGCACCGATTTCTCGTCGGGCGGCGACATCAGCTCGATGCAGGTCGAGATCGATGCCGAGCAGGGCCGCAAGCGCCTGCAGAAGGTGCACGGCTGGCTGGAAGACCTGATCCAGCTCGACGTGCCGGTCATCGCCGCGGTGGACGGCGCGGCCTATGGCGCAGGCTTCAGCCTGGCGCTGACGGCCGACATCATCCTGGCCACGCCGCGCGCGCGCTTCGGGCTGCCGTTCCTGCGCATGGGGCTGATCCCCGACTGTGGCGTGTTCTACACGCTGCCGCGCATGATCGGCCTGCAGCGGGCCAAGGCGCTGATGTTCTCGATGCGCGAGCTGAACGCCCAGGCCGCGCAAGACCTTGGCATCGTCATGGAAATCGTGCCGGCGGACAGCCTGCAGGAACGCGCGCGGGCGCTGGCGCAGGCCTTCACCGAGGCATCGCCGGTGGCGGTGGGCCTGACCAAGCAGGCGCTGAACGCCTCGCTGAACCAGGACCTGCACACCATGCTGGCGATGGAAGCTGACGGGCAGGGCATTGCCTTCTCCACCGCCTATCGCCGCGAGGCTGCCGACCGCTTCATGGCCAAGCAGCCGCTGCGCTACCGCTGGCCGGACTGAGCGGCGGCGCCGGTCATGCTGCCCCGCAGCATCCGGCTGCCTCGCCAAGCCGTAGTTTACGTATTCAGGCGGGCGCTGGCCGGACGGCACCGGTCGCCTGCTCATTTTCTCGTTTACCCTGATATCAGCACACCATATGGGATCCCACGACCAGCACACGGCGCCCGCCGTACGCCAGACCCCCTGGATGACCGAAGACCTGGGGATGTTCCAGGAAACCGTGCGCCGCTTCATCGAGCGCGAACTGGCGCCCAACGAGGCCCGCTGGGCCGACCAGGGCTATATCGACCGCGAGGTCTGGCGCCGCGCCGGCCAGATCGGGCTGCTGTGCGCCAGCATCCCCGAGGAATACGGCGGCGGTGGCGGCACCTTTGCCCACGAGGCCGTCATCACCCAGGAAATGTCGCGCGCCGTCTGCACCAGCCTTGGCAATAATGTGCACAGCGGCATCGTGGCACATTACCTGCTCAACTACGGCACGGAAGAGCAGAAGAAGAAATGGCTGCCGCAAATGGCCAGCGGCGAAATGGTGGCGGCCATTGCCATGTCGGAACCTGGCGCCGGTTCGGACCTCAAAGCGATACGCACCCGTGCGGTGCGCGAACAGACCGAAAACGGGGACTGCTATCGCATAAACGGTGCAAAGACCTTCATCACCAACGGGTATCACGCCGACCTGGTCTGCGTGGTGGCCAAGACCGATCCGGAAGCCGGTTCGCGCGGCGTGTCGCTGGTCATGGTGGAGACGCGCGACCTGCCGGGCTTCCGTCGTGGCCGCATTCTCGAAAAGATCGGGCAGAAAGGGCAGGACACCGCCGAGCTCTTCTTCGACGACGTGCTGGTGCCGTGCGCCAACCTGCTGGGCACGCAGGAGGGGCAGGGTTTCTACCAGCTTATGCAGCAACTGCCGCAAGAGCGCATGATCATTGCGCTCGGGGCCGTGGCGACCATGCAGCGCGCCATCGAGCTGACCACCGAATACGTGCGCCAGCGCAAGGTGTTCGGCCAGCCGCTGGCCGATTTGCAGAACACGCGCTTCAAGCTGGCGGAGTGCAAGACGGTCGCCACCATTGCCGCGACCTTTGTCGACGATTGCATGCTGCGCCTGATGGACGGCAAGCTCGACGCTGCCACGGCCGCCATGGCAAAGTGGTGGTGCACGCAGCAGAACTGCCAGGTCATCGACGAGTGCCTGCAGTTGCACGGCGGCTACGGCTACATGCTTGAATACCCGATCGCGCGTATGTATGCGAACGCACGCGTGAGCAAGATCTTCGGCGGCTCCAACGAGATCATGAAGGAGCTGGTCGCGCGCACGCTTTGACGCGTCCGCTAGCAGCAGTGTGCGCGTGCTAGTGCGCGCAAACGCGTAAGAAAATGCGCAAAAGCGAAAGCCGGCACCAGTGCCGGCTTTCGTGCGTATGGTTACAAAACCGGATGTGCACGGATGGCGGGAAAGGTGTAAGGTGTTTCACAAGCATGGTCAATGGCCCGTCGCGTGCGGGGGCAAGGCCCGAGCGGAAATCCAGCCAAAAGCTGAAGCGAAATCATGCAGAAAATGCAGCAACGAAACAGCCGTTGCATCGATGCAAGATTCGTCAACTCGGACACCACCATCGCCGTTATTTGACTATGATGAAGTAAAGACTTCGCAACATGACAGGTCGCCAGGCCGGGGTGGTGTGCCGCGAACGTTGCGCGAAGCCTTAGGGGTAGCACGCCTCGGACGTGAACTCTGACGGGAGTGAGGTATGGACATTTTTGGCCATTACGCTACGCGCTTCGAAGCTCGCAAGGAAGAGGAATACAGCATCCAGGAGTACCTGGAGATCTGCAAGAAGGATCCGACTGCCTACGCGACTGCTGCCGAACGCATGCTTGCCGCAATCGGCCAGCCTGAGCTGGTGGATACCCACCACGACCCCAGGCTGTCCCGCCTGTTCTTCAACAAGGTCATCCGCATCTATCCGGCCTTCCGCGACTTCTACGGCATGGAGGACACGATCGAACAGATCGTCGCGTTCTTCAAGCACGCGGCGCAGGGCCTGGAAGAGCGCAAGCAGATCCTCTACCTGCTCGGGCCTCCGGGTGGTGGCAAGTCCTCGCTCGCTGAAAAGCTCAAGGCGCTGATGGAGGAGATCCCCATCTACGCGCTCAAGGGTTCGCCGATCCATGAGTCGCCGCTGGGGCTGTTCGCGCCAGAGGAAGACGGCAAGATCCTGGAAGAGGACTACGGCATTCCGATCCGGTATCTGAACACCATTGCCTCGCCATGGGCGGTCAAGCGCCTGCACGAGTTCAACGGCGATATCACCAGGTTCCGGGTGGTCAAGCTGCGCCCTTCGGTGCTGTCGCAGATTGCGATCTCGAAGACGGAGCCTGGCGACGAAAACAACCAGGATATTTCCTCGCTGGTCGGCAAGGTCGACATCCGCAAGCTGGAAGATTTTCCGCAGGACGATCCGGACGCCTACTCCTATTCCGGCGGGCTCTGCCTGGCCAACCGCGGCCTGCTTGAGTTCGTTGAAATGTTCAAGGCGCCCATCAAGGTCCTGCACCCGCTGCTGACGGCAACGCAGGAAGGCAACTACAAGGGTACCGAAGGCTTCGGCGCGATCCCGTTCGACGGCATCGTCCTGGCGCACTCGAACGAGGCGGAGTGGACGACCTTCAAGGCGGACAAGAACAACGAGGCTTTCCTGGACCGGATCTATATCGTCAAGGTGCCGTACGTGCTGCGCGTGTCCGACGAGGTGAAGATCTACGACAAGCTTTTGCGCAGCAGTTCGCTGTCGGCCGCGCCGTGCGCGCCCAACTCGCTGAAGATGATGGCGCAGTTCGCGGTGCTTACGCGCATCAAGGAGCCCGAGAACTCCAATGTCTTCTCGAAGATGCGCGTCTATGACGGCGAGAGCCTGAAGGACGTGGATCCGAAAGCGAAGTCGTACCAGGAATACCGCGACTATGCGGGCATCGACGAAGGCATGAACGGGCTGTCGACGCGCTTTGCCTTCAAGGTCCTGTCCAAGGTCTTCAACTTCGACAACACCGAAGTGGCGGCCAACCCGGTGCACCTGCTGTACGTGCTTGAACAGCAGATCGAGCGCGAGCAGTTCCCGCCGGAGCAGGAATCCAAGCTGCTGTCGTACATCAAGGAGTACCTGACCACGCCGTTCGTGGAGTTCATCGGCAAGGAGATCCAGACCGCCTACCTGGAGTCGTATTCGGAGTATGGCCAGAACATCTTCGACCGCTATGTGGCGTTCGCCGACCTGTGGATCCAGGACCAGGAGTACCGCGATCCCAACACCGGCGAGATCCTCGACCGCAACGCGCTGAACGACGAGCTTGAGAAAGTGGAGAAGCCCGCGGGTATCTCGAACCCGAAGGACTTCCGCAACGAGATCGTCAACTTCGTGCTGCGGGCGCGGGCCAACAACAGCGGCAAGAACCCGGTCTGGACCAGCTATGAAAAGCTGCGGATGGTGATCGAGAAGCGCATGTTCTCCACCACTGAGGACCTGTTGCCGGTGATCTCGTTCAACGCCAAGTCTTCTCGCGAAGACCAGGACAAGCACGAGAACTTCGTCAACCGCATGGTCGAGAAGGGGTACACGCCCAAGCAAGTGAGACTTCTGGTGGAGTGGTATCTGCGCGTAAGAAAGTCATCGTAACGGCGCCGCGGAACAGGTCTCTCAACGAGGGAAACTTATGGCTACGGTCATCGATCGGCGCGAGAACGGCGGCAACAAGAGTGCCGTCAACCAGCAACGTTTCATCAAGCGCTACCGCGAGCAGATCCGGCAAGCGGTGGCAAAGGCGGTGTCCGGCCGGAAGATCATGGACATCGAGCAGAGCGGCCAGGTGTCCATTCCGGTCAAGGACATCTCCGAACCGATCTTCCACCACGGCCCGGGCGGGCGGCGCGAGTGGATTCACCCTGGCAACAAGAAGTTCGTCAAGGGCGACTCCTTCGACCGCCAGCAGCAGGGCGCTGGCGGGACCGGTTCGCGGGCCAGCGACAGCGGCGAAGGCGAGGACGATTTCGTCTTCACACTGTCGCGCGAGGATTTCCTGAACTTCTTCTTCGAGGACATGGCGCTGCCAGACCTGGCCAAGCGCCACCTCGCCAAGATCGCCGAGGTGCGCAAGGTGCGCGCCGGCTATTCCATCGACGGCACGCCTGCCAACCTGTCGGTCCTGCGCACCATGCGCAGCTCGCTGGGGCGGCGCATCGCCTTGTCCAGCCCTTACCAGAAACGCCTGCGCGAGCTGGAACTGGACTACAGCGCGGCGCTGGAAAAGGACGGCCCCTATGCCGAAGGCACGCTCGAGCTGATGGAGAAGATGCGGCACCTGCGTGCCTGCATTGACCGCGTGCCCTTTATCGAGAAGCTCGACCTGCGCTACAACAACCGCGTGCTGAAGAAGCGCCCGCAGGCCCAGGCGGTGATGTTCTGCCTGATGGACGTGTCCGGCTCGATGGACGAGAGCCGCAAGGACCTGGCCAAGCGCTTCTTCATGCTGCTGTACCTGTTCCTCAAGCGCAACTACGAGCGCATCGATGTGGTGTTCATTCGCCATCACACGGTGGCAAAGGAAGTCGATGAGGAAGACTTCTTCCACTCGCGCGAGTCCGGTGGTACCGTGGTGTCCAGTGCGCTGAAGCTGATGGTGGAAGTGATCCACGACCGCTATCCGCCGAGCCAGTGGAACATCTACTGCGCGCAGGCGTCAGACGGTGATAACTGGGCCGGTGATTCCGAGTTGTGCGGACGCCTGCTGCGCGATTCGATCCTGCCACTGGTGCAGTACTATGCATATGTTGAAGTCGCATCGGAAGAGCCGCAGAACCTCTGGGAAGAGTATCTGACGGTCAAGGGACAGTTCGATCACTTTGCGATGCAGCGCATCATCGGTGCGGACGAGATCTACCCGGTGCTGCACGACCTGTTCCAGAAGCGCGCAGCATAGGGTGGCGCCGATCCTGGCCTTCCTTGCGGAGGGCCACAGTGAAGGCAAATGGCGAGGCAACGCGGACCACGCGGCGCGGCGATGCCGTGCGCGCCGGACGGGTCTGGCGCCTTGCCCGGGCAACAAGGGGCGAAGATGGCTTATCTCTCCACGGGTTCGGAATGGACCTTCGAGCTGATCAAACGGTATGACCGCGAGATCGCCCGCATCGCCGGCGAATTCGGGCTGGATACCTATCCCAACCAGATCGAGATCATCACCGCCGAGCAGATGCTCGACGCCTACGCGTCGTCGGGGCTGCCGGTCGGCTACAGCCACTGGTCCTACGGCAAGCACTTCCTGGCGTCCGAGCGCAGCTACCAGCGCGGCCACATGGGGCTGGCCTACGAGATCGTCATCAATTCCAATCCCTGCATCGCCTACCTGATGGAGGAGAACACCATGCCGATGCAGGCGCTGACGATCGCGCACGCCTGCTACGGCCACAACGCCTTCTTCAAGGGCAACTACCTGTTCCGCACCTGGACCAACGCGGACGCCATCGTGGACTACCTGCTGTTTGCCAAGAACTACGTGGCCGAGTGCGAGCAGCGTTACGGCGAACGCGAGGTGGAACTGCTGCTGGACTCTTGCCACGCCTTGCAGAACTATGGCGTGGACCGCTACAAGCGGCCCAAGAAGCTGTCCATCACCGAAGAGAAGGCGCGCCAGGCCGATCGCGAGAACTACCTGCAGATGCAGGTCAACGACCTGTGGCGCACCCTGCCCAAGCACCGGCCGCATGCGCTGGCGTCGGAGGACGACGCGTCCGAGGCGGATATCGTATTCCCGTCGGAGCCGCAGGAGAACCTGCTGTACTTCATCGAGAAGAACGCGCCCAAGCTGGCATCATGGCAGCGCGAGATCGTGCGCATCGTGCGCAAGATCGCGCAGTACTTCTATCCGCAGCGCCAGACCAAGGTCATGAATGAAGGCTGGGCCACGTTCTGGCACTACACCATCATCAACCAGCTTTACGAGGAAAAGCTGGTCAACGATGCGTTCATGATGGAGCTGCTGCAGGCGCATACCAACGTGATTTACCAGCCGCCGTACCACAGCCCCTACTACAGCGGCATGAACCCCTACACGATCGGCTTCCTGATGTTCAAGGACCTGCGCCGCATGTGCGAAAACCCGACCGAAGAGGACTACCGCTGGGCCCCGGAATTCGCCGGCAGCGACTGGCGCAAGACGCTGGACTTTGCCATGCGCAATTTCAAGGACGAGAGCTTCCTGCTGCAGTTCCTGTCGCCGCGCGTGATCCGCGAGCTGAAGCTGTTCTCGGTGCTGGACGATGATCGCGAAGGCAAGCTGCGCGTCACCGCGATCCACAACGATGAAGGCTACCGCGCGATCCGCCAGCTGATGGCGGCGCAATATGACCTCTCCGGCATGGAGCCCAATATCCAGGTCACCAATGTCGACGTGGGCGGCGACCGCTCGCTGACGCTGCGGCACCTGCAGAACGACCGCCGGCCGCTGGCGCACAACTTTGACGAGGTGATCCGGCACGTGACCCGGCTGTGGGGCTTCACCGTGCGGCTCGAGGTGGCCTACGAGGACGGCCGCACCGAGCTGAAGTACGAGTGCAAGCCGGAACGGCGCCACCGCCGCCCGCACGGCGGCGGCCTCAGCCTGGCCGCCTGATCCCGCAATTGCCGGGGTTAAGCCCCGCCGCTCAGGCGGCGGGCGCGGGCTCGCACCATTCGCGCACCAGTTCCACCGCGTTGCGCCCGGCGCTGGCGCACACCTCCTCGCCCAGCACCCGGCTCCACCAGCGCTCCGACCCGTCGGCCACGCGCCACGCATGCAGCCGGCGCGTATAGAGCTGCAGGTCGTATTCCTCCGTGATCCCGATGGCGCCGTGCACGGCGTGGGCGATGGCGGCCACCGGCGTGACCGCGTCGCTGGCGCGCAGCTTGCCGATGGCCGCGCGCAGCCGGTCGGGCGTGCCGGAGCCGCTGTCGCAGGCCAGCTGTGCGGCCACGCGTGCGGCGGCAACGTGCTCGGCCATCTCGCTGACCTGGTGCTGGATCGCCTGGAACTTGCCGATGGCGCGCCCGAACTGCTGGCGGTCGTTGGCGTACTGCAGCGTCAGGTCGAGCACGTGCGACAGCGCGCCGGCTAGTTGCGCCGTGTGCAGGCAGGCGCCCAGCGTGCGCAGGCTACCGGCGGGCAGTGAAAAGGCCGCTGGCGCCGAGGCGTCAGGGCGCGGCACGCGCAGCGTCAGGTCGTGATGGGCGCCGGTAGCTTCGGCGCGGGCGTCGGCCGCCGACAGCAGCAGGCAACGCTCGCCGTCCTGCAGCAGGAACCACTGCGCATGGCGGGCATCGGCCACCAGCGCCGCGCCGGCGCCGTCTTCAAAGCCGGCGAGTGCGACCGGGCCGGCGGGCAGGGCGATGCCATGCGCCTGCAGCAGCGCGCGCGCAAAGATGGTCTGCGCCAGCGGCAGCGGCAAGGCGTGGCGGCCGGTGACAAAGAGCACCGGCGCCAGCTCGCGCAGCGGCAGCGCGGCGCCGCCGGCGGATTCGGGCAGCAGGCAATCGGCAAAGCCGCTTTCCAGCAGCGCTTGCCACAGCGGCTGCGGGTCGGCCTGCTGTTCCAGCGCGCGCACGGTGGCGGGCGGGCAGCAGTCGCGCAGCAGCGCGTCGAGGGCGTCGGAATAGGCGTTATGCATGGGGTATCTCGTTCAGGATGGCGGTCGACAGGGCGGATTCAGCGCAGGCCCAGCCCGCGCGCGATCATGCCGCGCAGGATTTCGCGGGTGCCGCCGCGCAGCGAGTACGACGGCGCGATCTGCGTGACATAGGCCAGGGTGCGGTACAGCGCCCCATCGGCCGCCAGCGCGGGCTCATCACCCAGCGCGGCTTCCACCAGCGCGGGGATCGACTGCTCGAAGGTCGTGCCCAGGTCCTTCACCAGCGCGGCCTCCACCACCGGGCTTTCACCGGCGGCCAGCCGCGACGTGACTGCCAGCGACATGGCGCGCAGCACCGCCAGGTGGCCGGCGAGCCGGCCCGCGGTCACGGTGTCGCGCCGTGCCGGCGGCAGCCGGCGCATGGCGTCGAGCCAGGTGTCGAGCAGCACCACGCTGGAATAGAGGCGCTCCGGGCCGCTGCGCTCGAACGCCAGCTCGGCGTTGACCTGCTCCCAGCCGCTGCCTTCCTGGCCGACCAGCGCGTCCGGGGCCAGCGCCACGTCGTCGAAGGTGACTTCGGAGAAGTGCGCATCGCCCGCCAGGTCATGGATCGGCCGCACCGTGACGCCCGGTGCGTGCAGGTCGACGATGAACTGCGACAGCCCGGTCTGCCGGTCCTGCGGCGTGCCCGAGGTGCGCACCAGCGCGATCATGAAGTGGCAGCGGTCGGCATTGGTGGTCCAGATCTTGCGGCCGTTCAGGCGCCAGCTGCCGTCCGCCTGGCGCACCGCGCGCGTGGCCACGCTGGCCAGGTCCGAGCCGGAGTTCGGCTCGCTCATGCCGATGCAGAAGAAGGCCTCGCCGCGGCTGATCGCCGGCAGGTAGCGCGCCTTCTGCGCGTCGTTGCCGTAGCGCAGGATCAGCGGGCCGCTCTGGCGGTCGGCGATCCAGTGCGCCGACACCGGTGCGCCGCAGGCCAGCAGTTCTTCCACCAGCACGAAGCGCGAAAACGGGTCCAGGCCCGCGCCGCCGAACTGCGCCGGCAGCGTGATGCCGACCCAGCCGCGCGCGGCCAGCGCCCGGCTGAAACCGGCATCAAAGCCCATCCACGAGCGCGCGCGCGTTTCCGGCGGCAGCGCGGGCAGGTGTTCATCGAGAAAGGCCCGCACCTCGCCGCGGAACGCCACGGCGTGCGGCGGCAGGGAGGTCAGGCTGAAGGTCGAAAGTAATGCGGTCACGTTGAGATCCTGTGGCTTGATATTGCAAAGGCTTTTCAGATGCCCGTGGTTTGCTCCCCTCTCCCGCTTGCGGGAGAGGGGCAGGGGGTGAGGGCAGGCGCTGGCATACCGACACGCATCACTTCGTCGACCCGCCGGCCCTCACCCCAACCCTCTCCCGCAAGCGGGAGAGGGAGCACGCAATCGGTAGGCAAGACGTTGCAGCGAAGCACGCACCGTCGCGTGATGCCAGTTTGTCCGCGACAAGCGCATGCGCGCGCTGGCCGTCACCCGTACCGATGAAAATCTTTGCCTTCATTTTGCTTGCTTCCTCCATCCACGCAGCAGTATGGTTCAGCGTCCCGCCAGCAGCCGGCGCGCGGTATAAGTCATGACCTTTTCTTCGCGCTGGTTGAACACCTCTATACGTGAATCCACCACCGCCCGGCCGCTGCGCGAAGTCGGTCGGATGCCGGTCACGGTCACGGTGGCACGGATAGTGTCGCCCACCATCACTGGCGCGTGGATCTGCTGCGTCAACTCCAGCATGGCCAGCCCGGTGCCCTGGATCATGGTCTGCAGGATGAAGCCCTCGATCAGCGTGTAGGTCAGCGCCGCCGGCACCGGCCGGCCCTGGATGGCGCCACCGTCATAGCCGGCTTCGATAAAGATGGCCTCGACCATGCCGGTGACGGAGATGAAATTGACCAGGTCGGTCTCGGTCACGGTGCGGGCGAAGGTGCGGAAGGCCTGGCCTTCCTGCAAGTCCTGCCAGTAGAAGCCCTGGCCGAGGCGGGGCAGTTCTGCATGCGTCATGGTGTCTCCTTGGCGGGTGCGCAGCGTGCGGCACCGCTTTGTTGCAATTGCGCGATCGCTTCTGCGGATAGTCCCGCCTGCGCCAGCACGCTCCCGGTGTGCTCGCCCAGCCGCGGCGGGATGCCCAGCGGCGCGCGCTGGCTGTTGAAGCGCACCGGCGCGCCGGGAAAACGCAACGTGCCCATGGCCGGGTCTTCGATGGTTTCGAAGAAGCCGGTGGCGGCCAGGTGCGGATCGGCCGGCAGGTCGTCGAGTTCATTGATGCGCGCCACCGGGATCTGCAGGCGTTCGCACAGCTCCACCCAGTGCGCAGTGGTCTGTCCCTGCACGATTTCGCCGGTGAGCTCGTACAGCGTCTCGATATGCCGCGTGCGTGCCGCGATGTCGGCAAAGCGCGCATCGACGGCCAGCTCGAGGCGCTCGGCGGCGTGGAAGAAGTCGCGCCAGTGCGCGTCGGTGTACGGCATCATGCAGACATAGCCGTCGGCGCTGCGGTACGGGCGGCGCAGCGGCGCCAGCACGCGCGGATAGCCGCTGGGGCCGCGCGGCGGCTCGAAATGGCGGCCGTAGAAATGCTCGACCAGGTTGAAGGCGACCATGGATTCGAACATCGGCACTTCGACCAGCGTGCCGTGGCCGGTGCTGCCGTCGGCATTGCGCCGCGCGCGCCCGGCCAGCGCCGCGCAGACCGACAGCGCGGCCACCAGCCCGCTGGTCTTGTCCGCGGCGATGGTGGGGAAGTAGCGGCTGTCGCCGGTTTGCGCCGCCATCAGCGCGGCATTGCCGGACAGGCCCTGGATGATGTCGTCGTACGCCGGGCGGCCGCCGTAGGGCCCATCCTCGGCAAAGCCGAGCAGGCTGACAAAGACCAGCTCCGGATGGCGCGCCCGCACGTCATCGGGCGCCAGCCCCAGTGCGGCCAGCTTCTGCGGGCGCATGCTGTGCATCAGCACGTCGGCGCCGGCCAGCACGCGGTCCAGCGCGGCCTGCGCGGCCGGCTGCTTCAGGTCCAGCACCACGCTGCGCTTGCTGCGGTTCACGCCCAGGAAAATGGCCGCCATGCCGGGCTCGGTGGCGGGGCCGGTGCGGCGCGTGGAATCGCCCTCGGGCGGCTCGACCTTGATCACCTCGGCGCCAAGGTCGGCCAGCCACTGGCTGGCATACGGCCCCATCACCACCGTGGACAGGTCGACCACGCGGATGCCTGCAAGCGGCAGCATGTTGTCTCCGATCTTTTTGACTGTGGGGCACAGGGTAGATCCGCAGGCGAGGCTTGGTCTAATATTAGTTTTTTAGAAATCGATATTCACAGGATATTAACGAGCCATGGACTTCCGCCAGCTGCAGCAGTTCGTCGCCCTGGCCGAGACGGGCAACTTCCACCGCGCCGCTGAACGCCTGCACATGGCGCAGCCGCCGCTTTCCATTTCCATCCGCAAGCTCGAGGACCAGCTCGGCACGGCGCTGTTCGTGCGCACCTCGCGCGGGGTGCGGCTGACGCAGGCGGGCGAGGCCGCGCTGCACGATGCGCGCCGTGCGCTGTTCCATGCACAGCAGGCACGTGCCGCGGCGATCGCTGCGGGGCAAGGCGAGCGCGGCGCGCTGCGCATCGGCTTTATCGGCTCGGCGACGTATGCGCTGCTGCCCAAGCTGATCCCGGCGTTCCGCGCGGCGCATCCCGGCATCGAGCTGATCCTGCATGAATCCACCACGGCCGCGATCCTGGACCGCCTGGAAAAGCACCAGATCGACGCCGGCCTGGTGCGCTTCCCGATCCTGAACACCGGCAACTATTCGCTGACGCCGCTGGAAAACGACGTCTTTGTCGCGGCGGTGCCGGCTGACAGCCCGCTGGCAAGCGCAGACGCCATCCCGCTGCGCGCGCTCGCGGACGAGCCCTTCATCATGTATCCGGCGGCGCAGGTGCCCAACCTGCACGCAGTGGCAATGCTGCTGTGCCAGCAGGCGGGCTTTGTGCCGCGCGTCACGCAGGAGGCGGTGCAGGTGCAGACCCAGGTCAGCCTGGTCGAGAGTGGGCTTGGCGTGGCCCTGGTGCCAAGCGTGGCGGCGCGCTACGCCAACCGGCGCGTGCGCTTCCTGTCATTGTCCAGCCCGCGGCCGGCCGGGCGCATCGGCATTGCGCTGGCGGCGCGGCCCGATGACGGCGACCGCCAGGTGCAGCGCTTCCTGGCGGCGGCGCAGGCGGCGGTGAACTGATGGGAAGGCGGGTGGTGCAGCGCTTCAGGCCGCGCGCGGGCGCCGCGCGCGCGGCCGCAGGGGCGGGGCTACGGCGGCGCGCTCCAGGTTCACGCCCGGCAGCAGGTGCAGCAGCCGCACCAGTTCTGACTGGCGATGCGTGCCGGTCTTGCGCAGCGTGTCGCGGATATGCACGCGCACGGTGTGGGGCGAAAGAAATTCGCGCTCGGCAATTTCGTTGAGGGTTTCGCCGGCAGCCAGGCGGATCGCGATAATGCTTTCCTTGCGCGACAGCCCGAACAGCGAGGTCAGCACGCCGGCATCCAGCACCGAGCGCGATTCCGAGTTGCCGAACAGCATCATCGCGGCCGGCAGCTGCCACGGCCCCTCCACCGGCTGGCGCGACACCAGCGGCGTGACGATGATCGGCACCGGCTGTCCGCCGGAGGTAATGTGCATCCACGAGCCGGAGGCCGCTTCCGTGCCGCGGGCACGCATGGCACCGTCGAGCAGCTTGCGCAGCACCGCCTGCAGCGTGTCGCTGTGGGCGCGCAGCACGCCGCCCTGCAGCGACAGGTGGCCGTCGGCCTGCACCAGCGCCTCGGCCCAGCTGTTGGCATAGCGCACGCGCAGGTCCGCCTGCAGCACCATCACGCCGAAATCCAGCGTATCCAGCCCGGCCAGGCCCAGGCTGGCCAGCCCGCTCAGCTCGAAGTTGCGCTGCTGCATCCGTGCCGCGCGCACCCAGTGCGGCATTACGTGGGCCAGGCGCCGCTCGCGCTGGCCTGTGCTGATGCTGCCCGCGCTGGTGCCGCTCATCAGCACGCAAACCTCGGCGTTCTCAATCAGACGGATGCCTTGTTCCAGTCCGCTGCAGGCCAGCGCAGCCGTGGCCGCATCCGCCATGCCGCCATCGTGCGAGGCCGCCAGCGCGGACGTGTCGTCGCAGGCCAGCGCGGGGGCGTCATTGGGGGGGCAGCAAGCGCCAGGATGGGGCAGGTCGAGCGGACCGGGCAGCCAGTCGGGCATGCTGACGCCGCTGGTGAAGCAGCCGTGCGGGGTCACGCCAAGGCGGGCATGGCCGGCCAGCTTGTCCCAGATCAGGTAACGCGGGCTGCCTGTGCAGGTGTATCGGGAAAAGAGGTCGAGGGCGGCGGGCATGGCCGCAACGTCCAGCGCGGACTCGTAGATTGAGTCGACCAGACGATGGAAGTCCTCGTCCGTAGTCGGGTGTTCGCCCATGTTCAGATCCCCCCGGTGGCAAACGCCTATTGCTCTGCGCCACGGCAAGTGGCTACATCTTTTTGTGTTATCGGTCCCGTTCTGGCGTTCTGTATCTGCGCCGATACGGATGCTGCTGGCGGCGGCATTGTCCCGTCATGTTCGCCGCATCGCAATCATGCCAAACAATGTTGTTTGTTTTATCCCCCGTGTCGCTGGGGAAAACACGGATTGCGCGGCGCAACCCCCCGCCAGACCAGGCAGGGGCGTGATCATGCCGCGGTGCGATGGTAAGAGGCTTGAGGAAAACTTCAAAATCTTCAACGCTGAAATAGTCCAGCGTTTCTCCCATGCCACAGCAGCGCTGGCTATTGTGGCGCAGGGCTCACGTCCTCCTTGCCCGCCAGTTGCGCGACCCCGCCACCCACCTGAATCGTCAGGCTCGGCGATGCCATGCGGATGCCGCTGGCGTCGAAATTGCGCTTGAGCCGCGCGTTGAACGCGCGCGTGATCTCGGCCTGCATCAGCGGCCGGGTCTTGAACTGTGCCATCACCACCGGCCCGTTGGGGTCGAAGCGGTCCAGCCCCAGGATGTCCAGCCCCGACATCAGGTTGCGCGCGTAGTGACGGTCGCGCGCCAGTTCGGCGCCGGTGGTGCGGATCAGCTCCAGCGCCTGGTCCAGGTCGCTCTGGTAGGTGATGCCGATGTTGAACACCGCGTAGGCATAGCCGCGCGACAGGTTCTTGACTGCCTTGATCTGGCTGTACGGCAGCGTGTGCAGCGCGCCGCGGCCGTCGCGCAGCCTGACCGTGCGGATGGTCATGGCTTCGACCACGCCGGCGTGGTCCGGCAGCTCGATCGAGTCGCCGATGGCGATGGAGTCCTCGACCACGATGAACAGCCCCGTGATCAGGTCCTGCACCAGGCTTTGCGCGCCGAAGCCGATGGCCAGGCCGACCACGCCCGCGCCGGCCAGCAGCGGCGTCACGTTGACGCCCAGGTTGGCCAGCACCGCGATCACCGTGATCACCAGCAGGCTGATGAACGAGGCGTTGCGCACCAGCGGCAGGATGGTCTTGGCCCGCAGGCTGGGCTGCGCGCCGCGCCCGTGCGCCGGTGACAGTGATTGCATGATGGAGGTGTCGATCAGCAGCCACACCAGCCAGGCCAGCAGCACGGTGCTGGTGACGCTGAAGACCGTCTCGGTGAGATGGCGGCCCGCGGCGGACGACTCGGCCAGGCGCACCAGCGACGTGCCCCAGACGCGCATCACCATCTCCATGAAGACCGCCCAGATCAGCACGCGCACCAGCGCCAGCGCAAAGCGCCCGAAGCGCTGCAGGTAGGCCGAGCGGCGGCGGTCGCGGATGCGCGGCGCGCGCGCGGTGGCCTTGGGCGAGTGCCCCGCCACCATCGTCAGCAGCAGCCCGGCGAGGAACAGCGCCACCGATGCCACCGTGCGGCGCAGGAACACATCCGCATGGCCGGTGGCCAGGATGGTGCCGACCACCGATGCCACCACCACCGCCAGCACCGGCAGGTGCCAGGCCTGGCCGGCCAGCCGCAGCAGGTCGGTCACGGCCGGGCGGGCCTGGCGGAAGGCCAGCGGCCGCTGGCTGATCAGCTGGCCGATCTGCCGGCGGAAACGCAGCGCGAACGCGCCGATGCCCAGGGCCGCGGCGATATTGGCCACGGTGGCCACCAGCGCGCACAGGTTGGTGCCGAGCACGGCGATCACGCGGCTGTCGGTGGCGCCGTCGCCCAGTGCCGCCAGCGCCCCCGTGCAGAACAGCAGCCACGGTGAGTGCGCCAGCAGCTGCCGCACCGCCAGCTGCCGGTGCGCGCTGCGGAACAGCGTGAAGATGACCTGGCACACCGCTGCCGCGATCGCCCCCGCCACGATTGC
The DNA here is from genome assembly GCF_054072015.1 of Cupriavidus sp. CP313. NCBI lineage: Bacteria > Pseudomonadati > Pseudomonadota > Betaproteobacteria > Burkholderiales > Burkholderiaceae > Cupriavidus > Cupriavidus sp. CP313. Next base: position 322,663 of record NZ_JBSVZB010000006.1, read on the forward strand.
ATACGCTACCAGCACGGCGGCGACGCTGGCCGGCGATTGGGCAAATACGCGTTGGGCCAGCAGCAAGGTCAGCCCGAATGCCACCACCCAGGGCCCGATATGGCGCAGCATGAAGACGCCGACGTCGACCCACGATGGCAGCTCGGGCAGCTTGCCGCGCTCGGCGCGCGTGGGTTTGCGCGCGCGCCGGCGCCGGATGCGGTGGCCGATCTCCCACAAGACCCCGCCGCTCACCGCCCAGGCTGCCAGCACCAGCGCGAATTCACGCAGCGAGGCCAGCGTCGTGCGGGTGCCGTTGTGGGTGAGCGCGGCGTGCCATTCCTCGCCCGCGAAGCGCGTGCGCCAGCGCCAGAACTGCCACGGGCCGCGATCCTTGCGCAGATGGGTATCGACCTCGTCCAGCACTTCAGCGACGGCACCGATCAGGCCGGGCGCAGAGGCGCCCGCCGGGGCCGCCGCCGCGGAGGCGGGCGCGGCCCCGGAGGCACCCAGCCCCTGGCGCATGGTTTGCAGCTGGCCCACCAGGGTGCGCCGCTCGCCGTCGTTCTGCAGCGTGGCGATCACCTGGTCCAGCGACTGCGCCAGCGGCACGCTGGCGGCGGGTGCGCTGGCCGGCGCCGCGGGTTTCTCCGCCTTGCCCAGCAGTGCGGCGAGGGAGCCGGCCGGGGTGGCGTGCGCCGGGATGGCGGACAGCAGCGTCAACAGCGCGGCCAGCATGGCGAGCGCACGCAGCACCGGCTGCAGTGCGGCATGCCAGCGGGGCGCAGGGGTGGGGGCGTTGGGTTCGGGTTTGTGCATGGTTCGTAGTCGGTTGCCGGTGCCGGGCGGCGCCGGAATGGCCGTCGATCGCGTCACTGTAGCGCATCGGTCGCGCGGGGTGCCGGAGCGCGCCGCAGGCACGCGCTATCGTCATTCGTCGCTTCGGACGATGCGTCACAACGGCCGATCCACGAATCTCGACCCCACTCCGGTACAGGCGATTTTTGCGCCTGCCGGCTTCATCAAACCACGGGGCCGCGCTGGATCCGGCCGGGCCAGGAACAAGAGACAAGGGAAAGACGGTATGGAACTCAATGCATCGGTATCGGCAGTGGTGACGGGTGGCGCTTCGGGCCTGGGCGCGGCGACGGCACGTGCGCTGGCAGCGCAGGGCGTGCGCGTGGCGTTGTTCGACCTCAACGTGGAAAAGGGCGAAGCGCTGGCGCGTGAACTGGGCGGCGTGTTCTGCCAGGTCAACGTCACCTCAGAGGCCGAGGTCGAGGCCGGCTTTGCCAAGGCGCGCGCCGCCATCGGCCAGGAACGCATCCTGGTCAACTGCGCCGGCACGGGCAACGCCATCAAGACCGCCTCGCGTTCCAAGGAAGCGCCGGACCAGATCAAGCATTTCCCGACCGATGCCTTCGAGCGCATCATCCAGATCAACCTGATCGGCACCTTCCGCTGCATCGCGCGCTCGGCCGCGGGCATGCTGACGCTGGACACTGCCGGCGGCGAGCGCGGCGTGATCATCAATACCGCGTCGGTGGCGGCGCAGGACGGCCAGATGGGCCAGGCCGCGTACTCGGCATCGAAGGCCGGCGTGGTCGGCATGACGCTGCCGATCGCGCGCGACCTGGCGGGCGAGGGTATCCGCGTCAACACCATCCTGCCGGGCATCTTCAATACGCCGCTGCTGCAGGGCGCGGCAGAGAACGTCAAGGCCGCGCTGGCCGCTTCGGTGCCGTTCCCCAAGCGCCTGGGGCAGCCGGAAGAGTTCGCGTCGCTGGCCGTCGAGATGTGCCGCAACGGCTATTTCAACGGCGAATCGGTGCGCCTGGACGGCGCCATCCGCATGGCACCGCGCTGAGCGTAGCGCCAGCACATCGTCGTGGCCGGGCCCGCGCACCGCTGGTCCGGCCACTATCAGAATCAGGAGACGCGGATGGACTTCAGCTACCTGACGACACTGCCCCACGCGGTACGCCACTTCGCGCGCCTGCGGCCCGAGGCGGTGGCGTATGCGTTCGAAGGCCGGCAGACTACCTATGCCGAGTTCGAGCGCAACACCAATCGCGTGGCACAGGCCCTGCTGGCTGAAGGCGCCGGGGTCGGCGAGCGCATAGGCTATATCGGCAAGAACAGCGACCACTATTTCGAGCTGCTGCTTGGCGCGTCCAGGATCGGCGCGGTGATGACGCCGGCCAGCTGGCGCCTGGCGCCGCCCGAGGTGGAGTTCATCCTCGGCCATTGCGATGCCGTGGTGCTCTTCGTCGGGGCGGAATCGGCGGCAATGGTCCGGAACCTGCTGCCCGCGCTGCCGATGGTGCGCAAGGTGGTGGTGATGGAGCCGTGCGCCGAGCAAGGCGACTGGCAGTGCTACACCGACTGGCGCGACGCGCAGCCGGACACGCCGCCCGCGCACCAGCCCGCCGCGCATGACGTGCTGCTGCAGCTGTACACATCCGGCACCACCGGCCGGCCCAAGGGCGCGATGCTCACGCACCGCAACCTGACCATCGGCACCGAAGTCAGCGAGCGCGAGAACGTGCTCTGGTCGCACTGGGTCGCCGACGATGTTTCGCTGGTGGCGATGCCGGTGGCGCATATCGGCGGCTCCGGCTGGGGCCTGCGCAACCTGCTGTCCGGTGCCAAGGGCGTGGTCGCGCGCGAGTTCGACCCGCGCGCGGTGCTCGACTTTATCGAGAAGGAACGCATCAGCAAGCTGTTCCTGGTGCCGGCCGCGATGCAGATCGTGCTGCGCGACCCGCGCGCGCGCCAGGTGGACTACTCGCGCCTGAAGTACCTGCTGTACGGCGCCGCGCCGATTCCCGCGGCGCTGCTGCGCGAAGGGATTGAAGTGTTCGGCTGCGGCTTCGTGCAGCAGTACGGCATGACCGAGACCACCGGCACCATCGTGGCACTGCCGCCCGAGGACCACACCACCGACGAAGTGCCGCGCATGCGCGCCGCGGGCAAGCCGCTGCCTGGCGTGGAGATCAAGGTGGTCGACTATGAAGGCCGCCAGCTCGCGCCCGGCGAAGTCGGCGAGATCGTGGTGCGCTCGCAGCACAATATGGCCGGCTACTGGAAGCAGCCCGAAGAAACCGCGCGCACCATCGACGCCGAAGGCTGGCTGCGCACCGGCGATGCGGGCTACATGGATGCCGAGGGCTACCTGTACATCCATGACCGCGTCAAGGACATGATCATCAGCGGCGGCGAGAACGTCTATCCGGCCGAGGTCGAAAGCGCGATCTACGGCCACCCGCAGGTGGCTGACGTGGCGGTGATCGGCGTGCCGGACGAGAAGTGGGGCGAGGCGGTCAAGGCCATCGTCGTGCTCAAGCCGGGGCAGGCGCCGGACCAGGCTGGCATCATCGCGTGGACGCGCCAGCGGCTGGCGGGCTTCAAGGTGCCCAAGAGCATCGAGTTTGTCGAGGCGCTGCCGCGCAACCCGTCGGGCAAGCTGCTGCGGCGCAAGCTGCGCGAGCCGTTCTGGGAAGGGATGAACCGGCGGGTGAACTGACGCCGGCAAGCAGCAAGCAAGAGCCCGCCGTCACTGGCGGGCTTTTGCTTTGGCGGGCAGGGAGCGGGGCGCCCGCTATAATCCGCGCAGGCACCGTGCCGCCTCACGACGTCCACCCGCAATATTGCGCGACAACACCCCCCCAGCCATGTCCAAGGACCCCGCGCAAGCCCGCCTGACCCGCCGCTATGTCGAAAAGCGCGAGGCCATCCTGGACGCCGCCGCGCGGCGCTTCAACCACCAGGGCGTACGGGGCACCACCTTGTCGGATGTCGCCGAGGACGTGGGCCTGAGCACCAACAGCATCACGTACTACTACCGCAAGAAGGAAGACCTGGTGGTGGCGTGCCTGCTGCGCACCATCGGCGAGATGGTGGATATTGCCAGCGCGGCCCTGCAGCAGCCGGCGCCGCGCGACCGGGTGGAGGCCTTCATCGCGCTGTTCTTCGAGCGCCTGGCGCGCACCGCCACCGGCGAGCGGCCTGAGCTGATGAGTTTTCGCGAGATCCGGGCGCTGCCGGACAGCCATGCCGATATCGCATTCGACGCCTACACCGACATGTTCCGCCGCATCCGCCAGCTGCTGCGCGAGCGCCCGCCGGCCGATCCGGCGCAGCGCAGTGCGCTGAGCGCGCGCGCCCACCTGCTGCTGTCGCTGGCTACCGGCGCGATGTCGTGGGTGGAGCGCTATGAGCCTGAGGACTATCCGAAGGTGGCGCAGACCGTGGTCGACGTGCTGCTGCACGGCATTGCCGCGCCGTCGGCCCGCTGGCATGCGCAGATGGATGTGTCCGCGCTGCTGCCGGCGCCGGACAAGCCCGAGACCACGCAGGAGGCCTTCCTGCGCGCGGCGACCGAGCTGCTCAACGAACAGGGCTATCGCGGCGCGTCGGCCGACCGCATCTCGGCGCGGCTGAACCTGACCAAGGGCGCGTTCTATCACCACAACGAGAACAAGGACGACCTGATCTCGGCCTGCGTCGACCGCATGTTCGCAGTGATCCGCAATACCCAGACGCTGGTGGAGAACGGCCCCGGCACCGGCTGGGACAAGCTGTGCGCGGTGTCGCGGGCGCTGGTGCAATACCAGTTCTCCAGCCAGGGGCCGCTGCTGCGCCTGACCATCTATGGCGCGCTGCCCGAGGACATGCGCAAGGAGAAGATGCTGACCATGAGCCGGCTGTCGGCGCGGATCGTGCGCTTCCTGGTGCTGGGCATGCAGGATGGCTCGATCCGGGCACTGGACCAGTCCATTGCCGCGCTGCAGGTCAACGGCATGATCAATGCTGCGGTGGAGTTGTCCCGCTGGGTGCGCGGCGCCCATCCGGACAACGCCGCTGACCTGTTCGTGCGGCCGTTGCTGATGGGGATCCTGTCGGAGCCCTGAGCGCTAGCGCACGCTCAAGTGTAGAGGTGGCAGGCCACCATCTGCCCATCCGGCAGCGCCTGCAGCGCCGGGTCTTCGGTGCGGCAACGCGCCATCGCCAACGGGCAGCGGGTATGGAAGCGGCATCCCGACGGCGGATTCATCGGGCTCGGCACCTCGCCCTGCAGCACGATGCGCTTGCGGCTGCGCTCGCCTTCCACGCTGGCCACCGGCACCGCCGACAGCAGCGCCTGGGTGTAGGGATGGCGGGGGCGGGCGTAGAGCGCCTCGCGGCTTGCGATCTCGACGATGCGGCCCAGGTACATCACCGCGATGCGGTCGCTGATATGCCGCACCACGGCCAGGTCGTGCGCGATGAACAGGTAGGACAGGCCAAGCCGCCGCTGCAGCGACATCAGCACGTTGACCACCTGCGCCTGGATCGACACGTCGAGCGCCGACACCGGCTCATCGCAGACGATGACGCTGGGCCCGAGCGCCAGCGCGCGGGCGATGCCGATGCGCTGGCGCTGCCCGCCGGAGAACTCGTGCGGGTAGCGGTCCGCCATATAGGGCAGCAGCCCGACCATGTCCAGCAACTCCGCCACGCGCGCGCGGCGGGCGCTACGCCCGCCGGGGAAGTCATGCACCTCCAGCGGTTCGCTGATGATGTCGCTGACCTTCATGCGCGGGTTCAGGGAGCCGAAGGGATCCTGGTAGACCATCTGCACGCTGCGGCGGAATTGCTTCTCCTGCGCCCGCGTGAAGCTGGCCAGGTCTTCGCCGCGGAAGGCGATGCGTCCGGCGCTGGCGGCCAGCATCTTGAGGATGGCAAGCCCCGTGGTGGACTTGCCGCAGCCGCTTTCGCCGACCAGGCCCAGGGTCTCGCCACGGCGCAGCGTGAATGACACGCCGTCGACCGCCCTGACCGAGCCCACCTGGCGCTTGAGCAGCACGCCGCGCGTGACGGGGAAATGCACCTTGAGGTCGTCGACGCGCAGGATCTCATCGCCACTCTGCACGTCGCCCCGCACGTCACGCTGCACGTCACGCTGCACGCCCGCCTGCACACCGCCGTTGCCCGTTGCCGGCTCCGCTATCGCTTCAATGGAGTTCATGGACGAAGCACGCCTTGAAATGTTGGTCGGAGAACTGCCGCGTTGCCGCGTCCGGCACGCCGCGCAACGGCGGCCGGGCGCTGCGGCACTGGTCGGTCGCCTGCTTGCAGCGCGGCAGGAAGGCGCAGCCCGGGCCCAGCGCCGTCAGGTCAGGCGGCTGGCCTTCGATGGGAACCAGGGGCTGCCCGGTGTCCCCGTCAATGCGCGGCACGGAGGCCATCAGCCCGCGCGTGTAGGGGTGGGCGGGCTGCCGGTACAGGGCCTCGGCGGAGGCAGTCTCCACCAGCCTGCCGCCGTACATCACGGCGACCCGGTCGGCATAGCGCGCCACCACGCCCAGGTCATGCGTGATCAGGATCAGTGCCGTGCCCATGCGCTCGGCCAGGTCCTTCAGCAGGTCCAGGATCTGGGCCTGCACGGTGACGTCGAGCGCGGTGGTGGGCTCGTCGGCGATGATCAGCCGCGGCTCGCAGGCCAGTGCCATGGCAATCATCGCGCGCTGCCGCATGCCGCCCGAGAACTGGTGCGGATAGGCTGAAAGCCGGCTCTGGGGCTCGGGGATCTGGACCTTGCCGAGCAGCTCGCCGGCCATCCCCAGCGCGGTCTTCCAGGGCAGGCCGCGATGCAGGTGGATGGGCTCGGCAATCTGCTTGCCGATGGTCAGCGCCGGGTTCATCGACGACATCGGCTCCTGGAAGATCATCGCGATGCGGTTGCCGCGGATGGCGCGCATGCCGCGCTGCCCAAGCTTGAGCAAGTCCTGGCCCTCGAACACGATCTCGCCGGCGTCGATCGATCCGGCCGGGGCGGGGATCAGGCCCAGTATCGACAGGGCCGTCACGCTCTTGCCCGAGCCGGATTCGCCGACGATGGCCAGGGTCTCGCCCGGGGCCACGTCGAACGAGACCTGGTCGACGGCGGTCACCACGCCGCGATCGGTGCGAAAGCGCGTGGTGAGGTCCCTGACCTGCAGGATGGGCTGCGTCATGCGTGTCTCCTCGGGTGGCGCGGCTCAGAAGCCAAGCTTCTTCTTCATGTCCTGGTCGATCCACATGCGTGCATAGATCGGCCCGGGCCGCACCGCGCCCGCGCGCAGCTCGCCGCCGTAGTTGCGCACCCACGGCCACCAGGCGGTGTACATGTAGGGCGTGGGCAGCCAGATATAGGGCGCCTCGGCCAGGATGTCGCGCGTGAGCCCGCGCAGCGCTTCCTGCCGCTTGCCGAGATCGCGCAGCTCGAAGGCGGATTCGACCCGCTTGGTGTAAGCGTCGTTGCCCCACTGCGCGGCGTTCCATACCTGGCCCGGCACGAAGCTCTTGCGGATCGTGGTGGTGGGATTGGTATGGCCGTTGGCCATCATGTAGCCGGGCGCATTGGTCCGGGTCGTCATCGCGGACAGGAACGCGCCGTACTCCATCGGCTGGATCTCGATGCGCACGTTGACCTGTTCCAGGTACGCGGCAATCAACGGCAGCAGTTCCATATGGTCCGGGGCGCATGCGCACACTTGCACCTTGAACTTGAAGCCCTTGGGGTAGCCGGCTTCGGCCAGCAGCTTGCGGGCCTTGTCGGGGTTGTAGGTGAAGAGCTCCTTCACGTTCTCAGGCATGGCGCTGAGCGGCTCGAAGTAGCCCTCATAGTCAGGGTGCTGCGGATAGGCAAACAGCTCCGCATTGCCGCCGTAGTACTGCTTGACGATCTCCTGCTTGTTGACCGCCATGTTGAGCGCGCGGCGCACGCGGATGTCGTTGAAGGGCTTGGCGTCCACGCGCATGGCCAGGTACTGCCCCGTGAAGGACAGCCAGCGCGACCACTGCAGCTGCGGCGCGTTCTTCTTCAGCTCCTCCACCGAGGTCCAGCGTATGCCTTCCATGACGTCGAGCTTGCCCGTGCGCAGCATGGTGTTGCGCGTGGCTTCGTCCTTGATGGTGCGCAGCACCATCTTGTCGACGAAGGGCAGCTTGAAATCCTTGCTGCCCACCTTCTCGGTATCCCAATACAAGGCGTTGCGCGTATAGGTGCTGGCGTTGCCCTGCACGAACTGGGTCAGCTGGAACGGGCCGCTGCCATTGACGTGCTTCCAATTGCCGGCGCCGGCGGTGGCCACCTCCTTCGGCATGATGCCGGAGTAATAGCCCCAGCCGAAGCGGTAGTCCCACTCGGCGTTGTACTTGCTGAAGCGGAACAGCACCGTATGCTTGTCCTTCGCTTCCACCTTGGCAAGGTGGTCGAAATAGGTGGGGATCTTCTTCGCGCTTTCGGCCTGGCGCGTGTAGCTGAAGACCACGTCGTCCGCCACCAGTTCGCGCTCTTCCATCACGCCGGGCTTGGCCGGAAACCTGACGCCCTTGCGCAGCCTGACTTCCAGCGTCTGCGGATCGAGCCACTTCCAGCTTTCGGCCAGTTCGCCGCGGATGGCGTCCTCGGGCAGCCACGCGTCGGCCTGGAAGCTGTACTTGCCGCCGAGGCGCCTGGACTTGGACAGGTCGGCCACGAACAGCTGCTCGTAGACCTGGCCGGTGTCGTAGTTCTGCTTCCAGTTCCAGTCGGCGAGGTCCCATGACAGCGCCGAGATGGTCGGGTAGACCGAGCCGATCTCCAGCGTGCCGCCGTACTTGGGCGCGTCGCTCTGGGCGCCCGCCGTGGCTGCGCACAATGCGAGCACCACGCCCGCCAACATCGAGGATGCCTGTGTGTTCAAACCGAAGCCCTCCGTGGTCGACTGCCGTTGGCCCGGCGGCATGGCCGCGCGGGAAATCCGTGCCCCGCCGCGCCAGCGCGGCAGGGGACTGCTATTCGGGCAGGCGCTAGCGCGTGCCGCGCATGCGCGGGTCCAGCAGGTCGCGCAGGGCGTCGCCGTAGATGTTGATCGCGTAGACCACGATGGTGAGGCAGATGCCTGGTGCCAGCGCCAGCCACGGACCCTGGAACATGAAGGTGCGCCCGTCGCCGGAAAGCATGCCGCCCCACGTCGGCGCGGGCGGCGGCACGCCCAGGCCCAGGAAGGACAGGCCCGATTCCGCCAGGATTGCCGTGCCGACCCGGGTGGTGAACAGCACGATCACCGGGGGCAGCACATTGGGCAGGATATGGCGCCACAGGATGCGCGTGGTGGATGCGCCCATAGACTGCGCGGCGTGGACATACATGTTCTCGCGCACCGAGACCACCGCGCTGCGCACGATGCGCGAGCCGCCGATGCCAAGCAGCAGCCCCAGCGTGCAGACGATCTGCCAGCTGCCCGGGCCAAGCACCGAGACCACCACGATCAGGATCACCAGGTCCGGGAAGCTCATCCAGGCGTCGACCATGCGCTGCACGATCAGGTCCAGCTTGCCGCCGAGGTAGCCGGTCAGGATGCCGAGCAGCACCGAGATCGCCGTGGCGAGCGTGGCCGCGCACAGGCCGATCACCACCGACAGCTGCGCGCCGTACAGGCAGCGCGACAGCATGTCGCGGCCAAGGTTGTCGGTGCCGAACGGATGCGCCCAGGAGGGCGCCTGCAGCCGTTGCAGCATGTTGATCTCGTTCATGCCGTACGGCGCCAGCAGGTCGGCAAACACGCCGCAGAACAGGAAGATGGCGCAGATGACGGCGCCGGCGGCGCCCAGCGGCTTGTCGCGGAACAGCCGACTGAGCAGCCCGCGGCCGGGCACGGCGCGCCGGGCCGGTGCGGCAGCGGCCGCGGGGGCGACGGGATTGGGGTGCAGGGCGGGCTTGGCCATCAGCGGTGCCTCACTTTCGGATCGAACAGCCCGTAGCTCAGGTCGACGAGCAGGTTGATCAGCATCACCGCGACACCCACCACCAGGAACACGCCGGTGATGACCGGATAGTCGCGCTGGTGCACGGCGTCGAGCAGCAGCAGGCCCATGCCGGGCAGCGCGAAGATCTGCTCGATGATGACCGCGCCGCCGATCAGCAGCGGCGCCTGCAGCCCGATCAGCGTCACCACCGGGATCAGCGCATTGCGCAGGGCGTGGCGCAGCACCACCAGGCGCTCGCTCAGGCCCTTGGCCCAGGCGGTGCGGATATAGTCCTGGCGCAGCACCTCGAGCATCATGGTGCGCGTCATGCGCATGGTGATGGCGGACAGCGCCATGCCCAGCACGATGGCGGGGATCAGCATGTTGCGCACATGCTGCACCGGGTCTTCATGGAAGGGCACGTAGCGAGCCTCGGGCGACCAGCCCCACCAGACCGAGGGGAACACCATCACCATGGTGCCGAGCCAGAAGCTGGGGATGGCCAGCATCAGGATGGAGAACGAGCGCGCAATGTAGTCGGCGGCGCTGTCCTGGCGGATGGCAGACAGCACGCCGATCGGCAGCGCTACCGACAGCGCCACCACCAGCGCGATCACGCCCAGCGAGAAGGTGGCGGGGATGCGCGCGGTCACCATCGACAGCACTGGCTCGCCCTGCCACAGGGACTGGCCCAGGTCGCCGCGCAGCACGATGCCGCCAACCCAGTGCACATACTGCTGCCACATCGGGCGGTCCATGCCGAGGGCGCGGACCAGGTCTTCGCGGGTGCGGGTATCGGCGCTGATGTCGTTCTGGCTCAGCATCAGGTCGACCACATCGCCCGGCACCATGCGCACGATGGTGAAGACGATCAGGCTGGCGAACAAGAGCGTGGGGACCAGCGCCAGCAGCCGGCGCAGCACGTAGGCGCTCATCGCAGCCCTCGCAGCGCTGCCTTGGCGCGGCTAGCCGAAACGGAAGATACCGGCAACACGAATCTGCATGATGCTTGGTACATGTCGTCTCCTGTCTCCCGATCCCTTTGCATCCGTCAACACAGGATTCTGCTGCAGGTGGGGAGTGATTCTTGCTATTTCGCCGGTGGCGAAACACCGTTGCGGGTGGTCTTGCGCGGCTGTGATTCCAGCATACTGATCGTTCGAAACGAAAACAACCCGATTGCCGCGCGGAAAAGCTAGTGGTTTTCCATGGCCCCGCGGCGGTGTGCGGGACGCGCGCCGGCACGCGCACGCCGGGCCCGGCTGCACGTTGCCTGCGCCAGCGCGCGCGACTAGTAGCCGCGCAGCGTCGCCCAGCGCTGCAACTGGGCGTTGGTATCGCCGAGCAGTTCCTGGGCGGTGCGTGCCCGCTTCATGAAGAAGCCGATCTCCAGCGCGTCGGTCATGCCGATGCCGCCATGCATCTGCACGCCCTCCTGCACGGCCAGGGTCGCGGTGGTGCCAGCGCGCGCCTTGGCCACGCAGACCAGGCCGGCGGCGTCGTCCGTGCCGGCATCGAGCCGCTGCTGGCACTGCAGCACGGCGGCACGGGTGATCTCGATCTCGGTGAACAGGTGCGCGGCGCGGTGCTGCAGCGCCTGGTACTCGCCGATGATGCGGCCGAACTGGCGGCGCTCCTTCAGGTAGGCAAGCGTGCGGTCGAAGGTTTCGTCGGCGATGCCGAGCAGTTCCGACGCCAGCACGGCGCGGCCCACGTCCAGCACGCGCTCCAGCATGGCGGCGCCATTGCCGGGGGTGCCCAGCACAGCGGCGGCCGGCAGCCGGACCTCGCGCAGGGTCACGCGCGCCGCATTGGTGGCGTCGGCCATGACCGTGCGCTCGATCGAGAGGCCGGCGCTGCCGGCGGGCACCAGGAAGAGCGTGATGCCGTCGCGGTCGTCGGGCGCGCCGGCGGTGCGCGCCGCCACGATCAGGGTGTCGGCGACGTGGCCATCGACGACAAAGACCTTGTCGCCATCGAGGCGGAAGCCCTCACCGTCGGCGCTTGCGCGCAGGGCATGGCGCGTGGGCCGGTGCCTGGCGCTCTCTTCCAGTGCCAGCGCGGTCAGGTGCTGGCCGGCGGCGATGGCGGGCAGCATCGCCGTGCGCTGCGCATCGCTGCCGTAGTGGGTGAGCAGCGCCGCGCCCAGCACGGCGGTGGACAGGAACGGCGAGGGCGCCAGCGTGCGCCCGATCGCTTCCATGATGACGCCGGCCTCCACCACGCCCAGGCCGCTGCCGCCATATTGCTCGGGCACCAGCACGCCGGCGAAGCCGAGTTCGGCAAATTGCTGCCACAAGGCGCGGGAGAAGCCGGTCTCGTCACGGGTATCGCGCAGCGTGCGCAGCGCGGAGATCGGGGCGGATTCGCGCAGGAAGGTCAGGGCGCTGTCGCGCAGCATTTCCTGCGTCTGGTTCAGTACGATGGGCATGGGCGGACTCGTGTCTGGGTACGGAGCAGCGGGGGGAAGCGTGCGGGGCCGGGCTCAGGCGCCAGGCAGACCGAGCAGGCGCTTGGCGACGATGTTGAGCTGGACCTCGCTGGTGCCGCCCTCGATCGAGTTCGCCTTGCTGCGCAGCCACGCGCGTGCCAGCGCGCCCTGCTGGCTGCGCTCGCTTTCCCATTCCAGCGCGTCGCTGCCGCCGATCGACACCAGCAGCTCGTAGCGGCGCTTGTTCAGTTCCGCACCGTAGTACTTGAGCACCGACGAGAACGCCGCGATGCCCTCGCCCTGGCGGGCCAGGTCGCGCACCCGCTCGCCGGCCGCGGCAAAGGCGGCCTCGTCGATCTCGAACTGGGCGATGTGCGCGCGCAGCATCGGCTCGTCGAGCCGGCCGGCGGCGTCCAGCCCGATGGTCTTTGCCGCATGCGCGCCAAGCGGCTGCCGCATGCCGCGGCTGCCGATGGCGCTGATCATCTCGCGCTCGTGGGTGAGCAGGTACTTGGCAATCTCCCAGCCGCCGTTGAGCTCGCCGAGCAGTTGTGCGCGGGGCACCGCGACATCGTCGAAGAAGGTCTCGCAGAAGGGGGATTTGCCGGAGATCAGCAGGATGGGCCGGGTCGTCACACCCGGCGTTTCCATGTCGAACAGCAGGAAGCTGATGCCGGTGTGCTTTTGCGCCGCAGCATCGGTGCGCACCAGGCAGAAGATCCAGTCGGCCTGGTCGGCATAGGACGTCCACACCTTCTGGCCGTTGACCAGGAAATGACCACCGCGGTCCTCGGCGCGGGTCTGCAGCGCGGCCAGGTCGGAACCGGCGTTGGGCTCGGAGTAGCCCTGGCACCAGCGGATCTCGCCGCGGGCGATGCGGGGCAGGTGCTCGCGCTTCTGGGCTTCGGTGCCGTACCTGAGCAGGGCGGGGCCAAGCATCGAGATGCCGAAACTCTGCAGCGGCACTCGGCAGCCGAGCCGGCCCATTTCCTCGCGCAGCACCTTGGCCTGCTCGCGCGCCAGGCCGGCGCCGCCGTATTCCGTGGGCCATTCGGGCACGGTCCAGCCCTTGTCGGCCATGCGGCCAAGCCACTGGCGCTGGGCCTCGGACTGGAAGCGGAACCTGCGCCCGCCCCAGCAGATGTCGTCTTCGTTGCGCACCGGCTGCCGCATCTCGGCCGGGCAATTCTGCTCCAGCCAGGCGCGCGCCTGCTGCCGGAAGGTCTCCAACTCGTCCACGCGTGTCTCCTTGTTCTCGGGGGCCTGTCGCTGGACGCCTCTTTCTCTGGCGCGCTGCCGGTGAGGTCGCCCGCACCTGGCTGGTCCGTTCTGTGGCGGACCGGCCAGGCGGCGTATCCCGTTATACAAGTCGCACCTGGCAGCGTCAATACTCAATTACCTAAAACGGATGCCGGGGTGCCATGGCCAGGTGTGCCATGGCCCGCATTGCAGAACCATGGGGCATGTCACTATTCCTGTATGAGCAAGAAATATCCGAGAAATTGCCGGATAAATTGGCGTAAGTGCCCATCGGCAGCGCGCTCAGGCGTTGAGGTGTTTCCTGTGATAGCATCCATTCAAAACATACCGCTATCACTAAAACAGCGGAAAGCACAGAGAGACATGAGCCGTGCCCGTCGTCATGCCTTCGCTCGGTGAGCGAACCGTTTCGTATCCCGGTGCCCGCGCGCCGGACTGCGTGCGCTGGCTGGAATCGGGCGGCACAGGTCCCGGCGCATGACAGGCGCACGGACCCCCGAGCGGGTAGCCGGCCCCGACGAGGGACCTGACCTGAGCGCGCATGAACAGGCTGAGCGGTGCTATCTCCAGCATGTCGACCAGCATCTGCCGCGCAACGCCCGCGCGTACCTGGCGCACGGCATGCTGGGCATGACCGGGTTCCGGCTGGTGACAGCGCCCACCTTCGTGCCGGCCTACCTGTACCTGCTGTCCGGTTCCAAGCTGACCGTCGGCATCGTGCTGTCCGCGCAATATGCGGGCATGGCCGCGTCGTCGATCTGGGGCGCCACGCTGATCGAGCACCGCCCGCGCGTGATGCCGCTGATCTACCTGGTGGGCTGGCTGGTGCGCGCGCAGATCCTGGGGCTGGCGCTGTCGGCGCTGTGGCTGTCGGGCGAGGCGGCGCTGGTCGCGGCGGGCCTCTTCCTGCTGCTGTTCGGGCTGCTCAACGGCGTGCAGAACGTCAGCTTCAACTACCTGACCTCCAAGATCATCCCGCTGGCGCGCCGCGGCCGGCTGACCGCGCTGCGCAATTTCTGCGGCGGGCTCACCGCGGCCGCGGTGGCGTGGCTGGGCGGGCGCTACCTGGTGGGCAACCAGGTGCTGGGCAACGGCTATGCCGCCACCTTCCTGGCGGCCTTCGTGCTGACCAGCATCGGCATTTCAGCGCTCACGCAGATGCGCGAGCCGACCCTGCACGACGTGCGCCTGCCGGCGGGCTTCCTGCGCCGCCTGGCCGAGGTGCCGGCGCTGCTGCGCGCGGATCGCGATTTCGTGCGCTTCTTCGTGGCGCGTGCGCTGGTGGCGTTCGGCATGATGGCGATGCCGTTCTATGCGATCTATGCCGGCACTCATATCGACCTGTCCGGCGCGGTGCTGGGCTACATGAGCCTGGCCTACCTGCTGGCGCAGACCACCAGCAGCCTGGCCTGGGGCCGCATCGCCGACCGCCACGGCTACCGGCTGGTATTCCTGGCCAGCATCGCGCTGTGGGTGGCGGCAACGCTGCTGCTCTTGTGCGGCACCACGCTGCCCGGCTTCCTGCTGGCCTTCTGTGGGCTGGGGGCCGCCTTTGGCGGCTTCTTCATCTCCGCGGACAACCTCGTCATGGAGTTCGGCAGCCGCAAGGACCGGCCCATGCTGCTGGCGGTGTCCGATACCGCCACCTACGCGATGATGGCCATCGGCCCGGTCTGCGGCGGCCTGCTGGCCCAGGGCGTGCGCTTCTGGGTCGTGTTCGCGCTGGCCATCCTGGTCAAGTGCGCCGCCTTCGTACTGGCCCTGCGCATTGTCGACCCGCGCCGGCGCAGGGCGGCGCTTGAGCATCCGCCGGGCCTGCACCGGCACCCCACACCGATTCAATCCAGGAGAACCGATCCATGACCGCCATCAACGCCGTGACCGACCTCACGGTGGACGCCGACATCGCCGTCCTGACCCTTGACTCGCCCCCCGTCAATGCACTGTCCGCCGCCGTGCGCAGCGGCATCCGCGACGGCATGGCGCGCGCGCTCGCCGACGATGCCGTCAAGGCCGTGGTGCTGATCTGCGCCGGCAAGACCTTTGTCGCGGGCGCGGACATTACCGAGTTTGGCAAGCCGCCGGCGGGCCCGTCGCTGGCAGAGGTGCAGGCCATGATCGAGGACGCGCCCAAGCCAGTGGTGGCCGCCATCCACGGCACCGCGCTCGGCGGCGGGCTGGAGCTGGCGCTGGTGTGCCACTACCGCATCGCCACGCGCTCGGCAAAGTGCGGGCTGCCGGAAGTCAATCTCGGTCTGCTGCCGGGGGCGGGCGGCACCCAGCGGCTGCCGCGTATCGTGGGCGCGGAAAAGGCGCTGGAGATGGTCACGTCGGGCGCGCATGTGGCGGCCAGCGCCGCGGCGGAGATGGGTCTGGTCGACCTGCTGACCGACGACGCCTCGTTGCGTGCCGACGCGGTGGCGTTCGCGCGCAAGGTGGTGGCCGGGAAGCGGCCCCTGCGCAAGGTGCGCGAATCCGATGACAAGGTGGCGGCCGCGCGCGGCAAGCCGGAACTGTTCGCTGCCTTCCGCAAGGCCAATGCGCGGCGCTTTCGCGGCTTCGATGCGCCCGAATTCAATATCCGCTGCATCGAGGCGGCGGTGGAGCTGCCCTTCGAAGCCGGCCTGAAGCGCGAGCGCGAACTGTTCACCGAATTGCTCAACGGCACGCAGTCGGCGGCACAGCGCTACTACTTCTTTGCCTCGCGCCAGGTATGGAACGTGCCGGATGTGGGACCCGACACGCCCGCGCTTGCGGTCAAGCGCATCGGCATCGTCGGCGCCGGCACCATGGGCGGCGGCATCGCCATGAACTTCCTCAACGCCGGCTACCCCGTGACCATCGTCGAGACCTCGCAGCAGGCGCTCGACCGCGGCCTGAAGACGATCCGGGGCAACTACGACAACACCGCGCGCAAGGGCCGGCTCAGTGCGGCCGATGTCGAGGCCCGCATGGCGCTGCTCACGCCCACGCTGGACCTGCAGCAGCTGGCCGATGCCGACCTGATCATCGAGGCCGTGTTCGAGAACATGGAGGTCAAGCAAGAGCTGTTCGGCAAGCTGGACCGGATCGCCAGGCCGGGTGCCATCCTGGCCACCAATACCTCGGCGCTGGACGTGAACGTGATCGCGGCCTCTACCTCGCGCCCGGAGGCGGTCATCGGCCTGCATTTTTTCTCGCCCGCCAACGTGATGAAGCTGCTGGAAGTGGTGCGCGGCGACAAGACGGCAAAGCCGGTGATCCGCACCGCGATGGAACTCGCGCGTAAGATCGGCAAGGTCGCGGCGCTGGTCGGGGTGTGCCCGGGTTTTGTCGGCAACCGCATGCTGGCCCAGCGCCAGCGCGAGGCCCAGAAGCTGGTGCTGGACGGGGCGCTGCCGTGGGACGTGGACCGCGTGCTGTACGACTTCGGCTTTCCGATGGGCCCCTTCGCCATGAGCGATCTCGCCGGGCTTGATCTCGGCTGGGTGCGCGAGAAGTCCAGCGGCTCGACGCTGCGTGAAGTGCTGTGCGAGATGGACCGCCGCGGGCAGAAGGCCGGCGCCGGCTACTACGACTACGACGAACAGCGCAACGCGAAGCCGTCGCCGGTGGTCGAGCAGGTCATTCGCGACTTCGCCGCGAAACAGGGCAGGACCGGCCGCGTGGTGTCGGAGCAGGAGATCCTGGAGCGCTGCATCTATCCGATGATCAACGAAGGCGCGAAGATCCTGCAGGAAGGCAAGGCGATACGCGCCTCGGACATCGACGTGATCTGGGTGAACGGCTACGGCTGGCCGGTGTATCGCGGCGGCCCGATGTGCTATGCCGACACCATCGGCCTGGACAAGGTGCTGGCGGCGATGCGGCGCTACGAGGCGCTGTATGGCGCGGACTTCGCGCCGGCGCCGCTGCTGGAGGAACTGGTGGCGCAGGGCCGCAAGTTTGCGGACCTCAAATAGAGGGCGCCGGGGGGGAGTCCCCCGGCGCGGCGGGCGAACTCAGTCGGCCTGGATGCCGAACTCCTTGACCACCTTGGTATAGCGGGCCGTGTCGGCGGCGATCAGCTTCGACAGCACCGCCGGCTCGCCGCCCGAAGGCGTGACCGCGATGGTGGCCATGCGCGCCACCACGTCGGGCATCTTCAGGATCTCATTGACGTGCGTGTTGAGCGTGCGCACCAGGTCGGCCGGCATGCCCTTGGGCCCGAGCAGGGCCTGCCAGGCGCCGATCTCCACGTCCTTGTAGCCCAGCTCGGCCAGCGTCGGCACGTTGGGCGCGAACGGCGAGCGCTTCTGGTCAGCCACTGCCAGCGGCACCAGGCTGCCGTTGCCGACGTACTGCGAGATCGCGCCGTAGGTGATGTAGGTCACCGGCACCTGCCCGCCGATCACGTCGACGATGGCGGGCGCCAGGCCGCGGTAGGGCACCTGGCTGATCTTGATGCCGGCTGACTTGTTGAACAGTTCGCCCATGATGTGCATCGGCGAGCCATTGCCGGGCGTGGCATAGGTTTCCACCTTGCCGGCCTTGGCGCGCGCCACCAGCTCGCTGACCTTGGTGATGCCGCTGCCCTTGTTGACGACCACGAACAGCGACTGCGTGCCGATCTGGCTGATGGGCGTGAGGTCGTGCTGCACGTCATAGCTGGCGCCGGTGCCGGCCTTGAGCACCAGCGGCGCGATAGCAACGGTGTTGGGGGCCAGCAGTAGGGTGTAGCCGTCCGGGTTGGCGCGCGCCACGTAGGCGCTGCCGATGGTGCCGGCGGCGCCGGTGCGATTTTCTACCACCACCGACTGCTTCAGGCGCGGCGCGAGCTTTTCCGCGAACATGCGCGCCAGCACGTCGACGTCGCCGCCGGCCGGATAGGCCACAACGATGGTGATGGGCTTGTTCGGGTATGCGCCCTGGGCCAGGGCAGTGCCGGTGATGGCGACCAGCGCGGTCGCGGCGGCCAGCGTGGCGAGTACTTTGCGGCGTACGGACTTCATGATGTTCAGACCTCTGTAAGACGTGGCGCCCGGACGGGCCGGGGGCCAATGGCTGTGTTGGCGCCCGGCGCGTTGCTTGCGCCGGACGGTACCGCCGGGGGGCGCGGAGGAAATCAGAAAACGTGCTTGATGCCGATCATCGAGCCCCACTGGTTCTCGCCCGGGCGCGGGTTCGAGCCAGGCGAGCCGCCGCTGACCGACATGGCCAGCTGGCCGCCGTTGTTGATAAAGCCGGCGGTGGCGTACGCCGAGGTGCGCTTGCTGAAGCTGTACATCGCGCGCAGCGTATAAAGCATGGCCTGGTTGTCGCTGCCGTGGTAGTTCAGGAAGTAGACCTGGCCCGCCAGGTTGACCGCGGGGGTGATGTCGTAGGACGCGCCGGCGTAGTACAGGTCGCTGATCGGCGTGGGGCTGCCCTCGTTGTCGCGGCGGATCCAGCCGGCGCCGATCTTGGCGCGCTGGAACAGCATGTAGCCGCCCAGCGACAGGCGGTCGTCCGTCAGGTTGCTGTTGGTCAGGCCGCCGAAGGCGCCCGGGCCGCCGCGCTGCGAGTCATACGCGGCGGTGACGCCCCAGGTCTTGTTGTCGTAGCCGAGCATTGCCGACCACTCGCGGCACGCCTTCTTGTCGGCGGCGTTCTCGCCGGCGCAGTTGGTGCCCGAGGGGCTGGGGCCGGCGTTGACCGCATCGCGCCCGAAGCTGTAGGTGGCGCCCACCACGAAGCCGCTGAAGTTGGCCTTGTACGACACCGCGTTGTCGGCGCGCGTATTGGGCAGGTAGCTGTCGAGCGAGCCCGAGCCGTACACATTGGGCCCCAGGACATCGCTGTCGAGCGTGGCCCAGAACAGCATGGTGTACTGGCGGCCGAACGACAGCTGCCCGTACTGGTTGGTCAGCCCGACCAGCGCCTGGCGCCCGAACAAGCGGCCGCCCTGGTTGGAGGTGCCCGAATCCGGCGAGAAGCCCGACTCCAGCACGAAGATGCTCTTCAGGCCGCCGCCCAGGTCTTCAGTGCCGCGGATGCCCCAGCGCGAGGGCACGGTGGCGGTCAGGTTGGGCATGCGCACCAGGCCGTCGCCGTTGGCGCCGACATTGCTCACATACTCGACGCCCGTGTCGATGACCCCGTACAGGGTGACCGAAGATTGTGCCGAGGCCAGCAGGGGGAAAGCCGCGGCCAGGCCTGCGGCGATTCGTGCAAGTTTCATCTACCAGTTTCCTTCCGGTTTCCGTTTTGTCGTCTTGTCGTCCGCAGCCACTGCGGATGGCGGCCGCGAATGTTGTTTCGGTCTCTTTTGTGTTTTATATATGAAACATCAAACAACATAAGAAACGTCAGGCAAAATATAGCTGTGAGTTTCCACAAGATGTGAGGAGGGTTATCCCTAGTGAGGCGGCCTCACGACGGCTAACGCCGGCTCTGCGCGGAGGTCTTCGATCTTTTTATCGTTAACCCTCATCCCAGCTGCGCCCCGACACGCCTATGCTTCAAAAGTTTTATTCTCAAACCTAAGTTTTATATATGGAACAAAATCAGCCCCATATGCCAGCCGAGCCAGACCGGCAGTTGCTGGAAGCCCTGGACAGCGGGTTTGCCCAGCGCGCGGTGCAGGTGGGCGCGGGCGGCGAGCGCGTGGCCTACCGCTGCGGGGGGGGCAAGGGCCCGGCGGTCGTGCTGCTGCACGGCATCAGTTCCGGCGCCGCGTCGTGGCTGCCGTGCGCGAGCCTGCTGGCCGCGCACGCGCAGGTGATCGCCTGGGATGCGCCGGGCTATGGCGATTCGTCGCCGCTGGCGCAGGCGCGGCCATTGGCGTCTGACTATGCGCAGCGGCTGGACGGACTGCTGCAGGCGCTGGGCGTGCAGCCGGCGCTGATCGTCGGGCATTCGCTGGGCGCGCTGATGGCGGCGGCCTATGTCGCCAACGCACGACAGCTGCCTGCGCGCCTGCTGTTGCTCAGCGTGGCGCAAGGCTACGGCGGCGCGGGGAGGGAAGCCGAGGCAAGGGAGGTTGCGCGCCAGCGGCTGGAGGCGCTGGAATCCCTGGGCGTCGATGGCCTGGCGCAACGCGGGCCGGCCCGGCTGCTGAGCGAGGAGGCCGACCCCGGCGCCCAGGCATGGGTGCGCTGGAACATGCAGCGGCTGAACCCGGACGGCTACCGGCAGGCGGTGGCGATGCTGTGCGGCGACGACATCCACGCCTACCTGGCGCGGCGCCCGGACGCCCTGCCCACGCAGATCGCCTGCGGCAGCCGCGATGTCGTCACCACGCCGCCAGCCTGCAGCACGCTGGCCGAACGCTTCGGCCTGCCGTTCTCGCTGATCCCGGATGCCGGCCATGCCTGCTATATCGACCAGGCCGCCGCCACCGCGCGGCTGATCCGCTCGGTGCTGGACGACATTATCTGAAGCCACCGCGGCGGCGCCTGCCGCCGCATCCCACGCGGTGGCGCGCACCTTGCGCCACCCCTTCCAGATTTCGTAGTGCTGATAGCGGGTTAACCCCAGTCAATTTTTGCGACCGCGTTGTCTATAGTCGTACCTGTGTTCAATATCTAAACCAGTGTTTCATTAGTAAAACGTAGCCAGGCGATCGCGAGACCGGTCGACGAGGCACGCGGAACACGGTCCCCCCGCTGCAAGACATGGAGCAAAGCGCAATGGAAAGCCTCTCGTACAACCCGAACCTGGTGCCCTGGGAGCGTCCGGCGCCGAACAACGTGGCAGGCAAGGGCCATATCGAGCAACCCGGCAAGGTCGCCAACATCGTCTGGCAGACCCGCGCCGCCGCACCGACCGCCTATGAGAACGCGCTGGGCGATGCCCTCGAAGCCGCGTTCGAAGGCGGCGCGCAGAACCCGCAGGACATCGTGCGCGCCTTCAATGACGCCGGCTTCCTGGGCGTGGACGGCCAGCCCTGGACCGAAGAGCGCTTCCTGTCCGAAATGCGCCGGCTGGGTGCCTGAGCCCGCCCCAGTCCAAGTCCAGCCTCGAAGCGAGAAAACCATGGAATCGAACAAGCAAGCCCGCACCGAAGCCCGCCTGAACACCGGCCTGCGCAACTACTGGTACCCGGTCGCCGCCTCGTGGGCGGTGTCCCATGCCCCGATCGGCATCACCCGCCTGAGCCAGAACATCGTGCTGTGGCGCGACGGCGCCGGCCAGGTCCACGCCCTGGAAGACCGCTGCCCGCACCGCGGCGCACGCCTGTCGATGGGCTGGAACCTGGGCGACCGCGTTGCCTGCTGGTACCACGGCGTCGAGGTCGGCGGCGACGGCCAGGTCAAGAGCGTGCCGGCGGTGGAAAGCTGCCCGCTGGAAGGCCGCACCTGCGTGCGCAGCTACCCGGTGCAGGAGAAGGCCGGCGCCATCTTCCTGTGGTTCGGCGACCAGGCCCCGCAAGGCGAGGGCAGCCCCGACGAACTGCGCCTGCCGGAAGAGCTGGTCAGCGACGAGCACAGCAACTTCCTGTGCGTGGCGCACTGGGACTGCAACTACCGCTACGCCATCGACAACGTGATGGACCCGATGCACGGTGCCTACCTGCATGCGGTGTCGCACTCGATGGCCAGCGGCGAGAAGTCCGCCGTGATGCAGATCCGCGAGACCGAGCATGGTCTGGTGTTCGAGAAGACCGGCCAGCGCGGCGTCAATTTCGACTGGGTCGAATTTGGCGAGACCGGCACGCTGTGGCTGCGCCTGGCGATTCCGTACCGCGCCAAGGTTGGCCCGGGCGGCCCGTTCGGCATCGTCGGCACGGCCACGCCGGTGGATGACGACCACTGCATGGTGTTCTTCTGGCGTACCCGCCACGTGCAGGGCTGGGAGCGCGACGTGTGGCGCTTCCTGTATCGCAACCGCCTGGAGCAGCTGCACTGGGACGTGCTGGAGCAGGACCGCGTGGTGCTGGAAATGATGGCCCCGAACGCGCGCGACCACGAGATGCTGTACCAGCACGACGCCGGCATTACCCGCGTGCGCCGCCTGCTCAAGCGCCGCGCCGAGCAGGAAGTGGCCGACGAGCCCGTCGCCATGCTGCAACCCGCCGGAGCCGCCAGCCATGCCTGAGGCAAACACCAACAACACGTTGCTGGCCGGGCGCAAGGTGCTGGTCACCGGCGCCGCGCGCGGACTGGGCCTGGCCTTCGTCAAGTCGCTGGCCGAAGCCGGCGCCACCGTGGCCATGGCCGACATCCTGGCCGAGCGCCTGCAGCAGGAAGCCGACGCCCTGCGCGCCCGCGGCCTGAAGGTGGTGCCGGTCACGCTGGACCTGTCCGATCCGGCCTCGGTGCAGGCTTGCGCCGAGGCCGCGGTCAAGGCGCTGGGCGGGCTCGACGGCCTGGTCAACAACGCCGCGGTGACGGATTCCGGCGGCCGTGACGCCGCCGCCATCGACATCGCCACCTGGGACCGCGTGATGAACGTCAACGTGCGCGGCACCTGGCTGATGACCACCGCCTGCCTGCCGGCGCTGCGCGCCAGCGGCCGCGGCGCCATCGTCAACCTGGCGTCTGACACGCCGCTGTGGGGCGCGCCCAACCTGCTGGCCTACGTGGCGAGCAAGAGCGCCATCATCGGCATGACCCGGTCGCTGGCGCGTGAACTGGGCAAGGACCAGATCACGGTGAACGCCGTGGCCCCGGGCCTGACGCTGGTGGAAGCCACCGAATACGTGCCGCAGCACCGGCACGACCTGTACCGCGAGCAGCGCGCGATCACGCGCGAGCAACTGCCCGACGATGTTTGCGGCGCGGTGCTGTTTGCGCTGTCCGACCTCGCCCGTTTCGTGACCGGCCAGACGCTGGCGGTCAACGGCGGCTTTGTCATGCATTGATCCAACCGATCCACTGAAAACAGAAGGAATCCAAATGAGCGATCTTTCTCAACCACAAAACATCAAGCGTTCCTGGGACCAGCCGGAGGACGCCTCGTTCGACCAGTGGATGGAAAGCCGCGTGGCGCGCTTCTCCACGCGCAAGTACGACTGGGACGCGCTGAAGTTCCAGGCCGACTACGACCCCAAGTACCGCCGCGCGCAGATGCGCTACCTGGGCACCGGCGGCACCGGCGTGGCCGCCGACACCAACACCGTGCCGAGCGAGCATTTCACCTTCTCCACGATGATCATCCCGGCCGGCCATGAAGGCCCGTCGCATATCCACACCGACGTGGAAGAGGTGTTCTTCATCCTGCGCGGCAAAGTCAAGCTGATCCTGGAAAAGGACGGCGAGCGCTTCGAGACCATCCTGACCGACCGCGACCTGGTCTCGGTGCCGCCGGGCGTCTACCGCGAGGAAATCAACATCGGCGAGGAAGACGCGCTGATGTGCGTGATGCTGGGTGCCAGGAAGCCGATCACGCCGACCTACCCGCCCGAGCACCCGCTGACGAAGATCAAGCGCTGATGCCGGCGAACGTCCGTCAGCGCGCATTCACCGAAGCCATGAGCAGCAACCCCATCCCGGCCACGCCCGCCGCCAACGAGACCCCGGACAAGTACATCGTCCCGGGCCTGGAGCGCGGCCTGCGCCTGCTGAGCGAATTCAGCAGCAAGGACCGCACCATGTCGGCCGCGGAACTGGCGCGCCGCCTGAAGGTGCCGCGCTCGACCGTGTTCCGCCTGCTGGCCACGCTGGAAATGCTGGGCTTTGTCGAGCGCGCCGATGGCGGCCGGGATTTCCGGCTGGGCATGGCGGTGCTGCGCCTGGGGTTTGAATACCTGGCGTCGCTGGAGCTGACCGAGCTGGGTCGCCCGCTGCTGGAGCGGCTGCGCGACGAGATCGGCTATCCCAGCAACCTGGTGGTGCGCGACGGGCGTTCGATCGTCTATGTGGCCAAGGCGGTGTCGCCGCGGCCGTTTGCGAGTTCGGTCAACGTCGGCACGCGTCTGCCGGCGCATGCCACGGTGCTCGGGCGCGTGCTGCTCGAAGACCTGTCGCTGGCGGAGCTGCGCGCACTGTATCCGGAGACTCACCTCGAAGTCTTCTCCGACAGCACGCCGCGCACGGTCGACGAGCTGCACGAGATCGTCCAGCGCGACCGCGAGCGCGGCTACGTGCTGCAGGAAGGCTTCTTCGAGGCCAGTATTTCCACCATCGCCGCGCCTGTGCGCGACCGTACCGGCAAGGTGGTGGCGGCGCTGGGCGCGACCATCCCCGCCGCGCATATCGATCCGGCGCAACTGGATGCGATGGTGGAGAAGGTCAGGGATACCGCGGGCGAGCTGTCGCGCCTGCTCGACTACCGCCCGTCGCTGCACAGCAGTGGCGCCAAGGTGGTGAATCTGTATCGGGAGTGAGGACAATGTCCATGATTGAACTCGGCGGCAAGGTTGCCGTCGTTACCGGCGGGTCCTCCGGCATCGGGCTGGCGACCGTCGAGCTGCTGCTTGAAGCAGGCGCCGCCGTCGCCATGTGCGGCCGCGACGAGAGCCGCCTGCGCAGCGCCGAGGCGCAGCTGCGCGAGAAGTTTGCCGGGTGCCGGCTCTATGCCGCCACCTGCGACGTGCTCAAGCCTGAACAGGTCGCCGCTTTTGCCGCCGCCGTTCAGGCCACGCTGGGCAACGTCGACATGCTGGTCAACAACGCGGGCCAGGGTCGCGTGTCCACCTTCGCCAACACCGAGGACGCGGCCTGGATGGAAGAACTGCAGCTCAAGTTCTTCTCCGTGATCCACCCGACGCGCGCGTTCCTGCCGCAGCTGGAGCGCTCGGGCCAGGGCGCCGTGGTCTGCGTCAACTCGCTGCTGGCGCAGCAGCCGGAGCCGCACATGGTGGCCACCTCGGCCGCCCGTGCCGGCGTGCTCAACCTGGTGCGCTCGATGGCCACCGAGTTTGCGCCCAAGGGTGTCCGCGTCAACGGCATCCTGATCGGGCTGGTCGAATCGGGCCAGTGGCGCCGCCGCTTCGAGGCGCGCTCCGATGCAGACCGCCACCTGGACTGGGCCGCATGGACCGCGCGCCTGGCCCAGCAGAAACATATTCCCCTTGGCCGCCTGGGCCTGCCCATCGAGGCAGCCCGCGCCATCCTGTTCCTTGCCTCGCCGTTGTCTTCGTACACCACGGGCAGCCATATCGATATCTCCGGAGGACACTCCCATCATGCCTAATCAGCAACAGTACGAACAACAGCAGGTCACCGTCGGCTGCGCCATCACGGCGTTTCTCGAGCAGTGCGGCGTCAAGGCCGCCTTCGGCGTGATCTCGATCCACAACATGCCGATCCTCGACGCCATGGGCGAGCGCGGCAAGATCCGCTTCGTGCCGGCGCGCGGCGAAGCGGGCGGCACCAATATGGCCGATGCCTATGCCCGTACCACCGGCGGCCTGGGCGTATGCCTGACCAGCACCGGCACCGCCGCGGGCAACGCCGCCGGCGCCATGGTCGAAGCGCTGACCGCCGGCACGCCGATGCTGCATATCACCGGCCAGATCGAGACGCCTTACCTGGACCAGAGCCTCGCCTACATCCACGAAGCCCCGGACCAGCTCACCATGCTGAAAGCCGTGTCCAAGGCCGCCTTCCGCATCCGCAGCGCCGACACCGCCATCAGCACCATCAAGCTGGCCGTGCAGACCGCGCTGACGGCGCCGACCGGGCCGGTCAGCGTGGAGATCCCCATCGACATCCAGGCCGCGCTGATCGACATGCCGGCCGACCTGCAGCCGCTGCCGGTGCCGCAGCACGTGCCGTCGGCCCATGCGCTGGACGCGCTGGCCGAGCGCCTGGTCAAGGCCAAGCGCCCGCTGCTGTGGCTGGGCGGCGGTGCGCGCCATGCCAGCAAGCAGGTGCAGCGCCTGCTGGACCTGGGCTTCGGCGTGGTCACCAGCACGCAGGGCCGCGGCATCGTGCCGGAAGACGATCCCCGCTCGCTGGGCGCCTTCAACCTGCACAAGCCGGTCGAGAACTTCTACCAGACCTGCGACGCGATGCTGGTGGTGGGCTCGCGCCTGCGCGGCAATGAAACCCTGAAGTACGAACTGAAGCTGCCGCGCCCGCTGCTGCGCATCGACGCCGACCCGGCCGCCGAAGGCCGCTGTTACCTGAGCGACTACTTTGTCAGCGGCGACGCCGCGCTGGCGCTGGACGCCCTGGCTGACCGGCTCGAAAAGCGCATGCAGATCGACCCGGCCTTCGCCGCCGACCTGCGCCGTGCGCACGACACCGCCGTCAACGGCCTGGTCGACGGCCTTGGCCCGTACTCGGCGCTGGTGCAGGCGCTGCAGGGCGCGGTCGGCCGCAGCTTCAACTGGGTGCGCGACGTGACCGTGTCGAACAGCACCTGGGGCAACCGCCATCTGCGCATTTTCGATTCGCGTGCCGGCGTGCATGCGCTGGGCGGCGGCATCGGCCAGGGCCTGGCGATGGGCATCGGCGCCGCGATCGGTGCTGCGGCGACCGCTTCGGGCAAGAAGACCTTCACGCTGGCCGGCGACGGCGGCTTTATCCTGAACCTGGGCGAACTGGCCACCGCGGTGCAGGAACGCGCCGACATGGTGATCGTGCTGATGAACGACAAGGGCTACGGCGTGATCAAGAACATCCAGGACGCGCAGTACGGCGGCCGCCGCCACTACGTGGACCTGCATACGCCGGACTACGCCACGCTGGCAAAGTCGCTGTCGCTGCGCCATGCCCGCGTGAGCAACCTGGCAGACGTGGGTGCCGCGCTGGAAGCGGCCACCGTCGAGCCCGGCCCGTTCCTGCTCGAAATCGACATGCTGTCGATCGGTTCCTTCAAGACCATCTTTGCCGGCCCCCCGGTGAACAAGGACAACGAAGAGCCGGCGCGCGAACAAACCACTGTTACCGCCTGAGGGAGACCGGAGATGCTGCATGTGTCCATGGTTGGCTGCGGCGCGATCGGCCGCGGCGTGATGGAATTGCTCAAGAGCGATCCTGACGTGGTGTTCGACGTGGTGATCGTGCCGGAGCACACGATGGACGAGGCCCGCGACGCGGTCTCCGCGCTGGCGCCGGGCGCCCGCGTGGCGACGCACCTGGACGAGGGCCGCCCCGACCTGCTGGTCGAGTGCGCCGGCCACCATGCGCTGGAAGAGCACATCGTGCCGGCGCTGGAACGCGGCATCCCATGCATGGTGGTGTCGGTGGGCGCGCTGTCCGAGCCCGGCATGGCCGAGCGGCTGGAAGCGGCCGCGCGCCGCGGCGGGACGCAGGTGCAGCTGTTGTCGGGTGCGATCGGAGCGATCGATGCGCTGGCCGCGGCGCGTGTCGGCGGGCTGGATGAAGTCATCTACACCGGCCGCAAGCCGGCGCGCGCCTGGGCCGGCACGCCGGCCGAACAGCTCTTCGACCTGGATGCGTTGACTGAGCCGACCGTGATCTTCGAAGGCACGGCACGCGACGCGGCGCGCCTGTATCCCAAGAACGCCAACGTGGCTGCCACGGTGTCGCTGGCCGGCCTCGGCCTGGATCGCACGTCGGTGAAGCTGCTGGCCGATCCGCACGCCGTGGAAAACGTGCATCACGTGGAAGCACGCGGCGCCTTCGGTGGCTTCGAACTGACCATGCGCGGCAAGCCGCTCGCGGCCAATCCCAAGACTTCCGCGCTGACCGTGTTCAGCGTGGTACGCGCACTGGGCAACCGGGCGCACGCGGTATCGATCTAGCCCCGGCAGCCACGCCCCACAGACTTAGCAGGCAACGACAATGAAGACGCAAGAAGTACTCCCCATCTGCATCGCGGGCGAATGGCGCCTGGGGACCGGCGACCGCTACGGCACGCGCTACCCGGCCACCGGTGAAGTGGTGGCCGAGCTCAACGCCGCCAGCCTGGCGGACGTGGAAGAAGCCGTGCAGGGCGCCCACCAGGCTTTTCTGACCAGCGGCTGGGCCCAGCGCAAGCCGCATGAGCGCGCTGCCGTGCTGTACCGCGTGGCCGAGCTGATCCGCGCCCAGGGCGAGCAACTGGCCCAGCGCCAGCGCCTGGACAACGGCAAGCCGATCAGCGAGACGCGCGCCCTGGTGGCCAGCGCCGCTGGCACCTTTCAGTTTTTTGCCGCCGCCTGCGAGACGCTGGAAGAAACCATCACGCCCCAGCGCGGCGACTGCCTGACCATGAGCGTCTACGAGCCGATGGGCGTGGTCGCGGCGATCACGCCGTGGAACTCGCCGATCGCCAGCGAGGCGCAGAAGATGGCGCCGGCGCTCGCCGCCGGCAACGCCGTGGTGGTCAAGCCCGCCGAGGTCACGCCGCTGATGGCGCTGGAACTGGCGCGCATCTGCGAAGAGGCCGGCGTGCCCAAGGGCCTGGTCAGCGTGCTGCCGGGCAAGGGCTCGGTCATCGGCGACGCCATCACCAAGCATCCGCTGGTGCGCCGCGTGTCGTTCACCGGCGGCACCACCACCGGCAAGCACATCGCCCATATCGCCGCCGACAAGATGATGCCGGTGTCGCTGGAACTGGGTGGCAAGTCGCCGACCATGGTGTTCGACGATGCCGACCTGGACCATGCGGTCAACGGCGTGCTGTACGGCATCTTCAGCTCGTCGGGCGAGTCGTGCATCGCCGGCTCGCGCCTGTTCGTGGCGCGCTCGCAGTACGAGGCCTTTATCGACCGCCTGGCCGCCGGCGCCGCGCACCTGCGCGTGGGCGACCCCGCTGACGAGCGCACCCAGATGGGGCCGCTGATCACCGACCGCCACCGCGACAGCATCGAGTCGTACGTGGCGGCGGGCGTGGACGAGGGCGGCCAGCTGCGCACCGGCGGCTTGCGTCCCGACGTGGCCGGCCTGCCGAACGGCTATTTCTACACGCCGACCATCATCGAAGGCCTGGATAACAACGCGCGCATCTGCCAGGAAGAGATTTTCGGGCCGGTGCTGGTGGCGATCCCGTTCGACGACGAGGACGACCTGATCGCGCAGGCCAACGACAGCGTCTATGCGCTCGCCGCCGGCATCTGGACGCGCGACTACAAGCGCGCCTGGCGCGTGGCACGGGCCGTGCAAGCGGGCAATGTGTGGATCAACACCTACAAGCAGTTCTCGATCGCGACGCCGTTCGGCGGCTGGCGCGACAGCGGCCTGGGCCGCGAGAAGGGACGCCTTGGCATCCTGCAGTACATGGAGCAGAAGAGCGTGTACTGGGGCCTGAACGAACAACCGCTGCCGTGGGCCAACCACTGACCCCGGCAGGCTGGAGAGAAGCAATGATCAAGGTATTGGGGATCGACGAAATCGTCTACGGCGCGGATGACTTTGACGCCTGCCGTGGTTTTTTCACCGACTGGGGCCTGGCCATCAAGCGCGACGACGCGCAGGGCCTGGATTTCGAAACGCTCAACGGCTGCCGCGTGCTGGTGCGCCGCATCGACGATGCCACGCTGCCGCCCGCGATCGAAGCCGGCCCGACGCTGCGCGAAGTGGTGTGGGGTGTGGAGTCGCAGGCTTCGCTGGACTATCTCGCCAAGGCGATCGCCGACGCACCGGGCTTCGTGCGCCAGGGTGAGGGCGACACCCTGCGCATCGGCTGCACCGACCCGAACGGCCTGGCCGTGCGCTTCCAGGTCACGCGCAAGCATGACGTGCAGGTTGACTGCGCGCTGATGAACACGTGGAACGACAAGCCGCGCCTGAACCAGCGCAGCCCGATCTACGACCACGCCACCCCGATCGAAGTGGGCCACGTGGTGTTCTTCGTCAAGGACGTCAAGGCCACGGAGCGCTTCTATGTCGAGAAGTTCGGCTTCGTGCCGTCGGACCGCTACCCGGACCGCGGCGCCTTCCTGCGCTGCACGCCCGAAGGCGGCCACCACGACCTGTTCCTGCTGCAGCTGCCGGAACCCAAGAGCGGCCTGAACCACGTTGCCTTCACCGTGCGCGACATCCATGAAGTCTTCGGCGGCGGCATGCATGTCTCGCGCAAGGGCTGGGACACGCAGCTCGGCCCGGGGCGCCACCCGATCTCATCGGCTTACTTCTGGTACTTCAAGAACCCGGCCGGCGGCCTGATCGAGTATTACGCCGACGAAGACCAGCTGGACGAACACTGGGAGCCGCGCGCTTTCGAGCCGGGCCCGACCATGTTCGCCGAATGGGCGATCGAAGGCGGCATCGACGGCAACACCCGCCGCCAGAAGAACGCGGGCGGACCGGCAGGCAAGTTCCTGACCGAGAAGCGGTAAGTCAGCAGCCATCGAAGGAAGCAGCAATGAGTGCCCACCAGTCCCTGACCCTGCGCGTCCACGCCATGCGCTATGAAGCGCGCGGCGTGGTCAGCATCGAACTGCAAGATCCCGAAGGGAAGACCCTGCCCGAGTACAGCCCGGGCGCCCATATCGACCTGCACCTGGGCAACGGCCTGGTGCGCAGCTACTCGCTGTGCGGCGCGCCCGAAGCGCGCCAGCGCTATACCGTGGGCGTGCTGCTGGACCGCGGCAGCCGCGGCGGTTCGCGCTACGTGCATGAGCAGTTGCGCGTGGGCGCCACGCTGACCGTGGGGGCGCCGCGCAACAACTTCGCGCTGGACGAAAGCGCCGCGCACACCGTGCTGGTCGCCGGCGGCATCGGCGTCACGCCGATCGTCTGCATGGCGCGCCGCCTGGCCGAGCTGGGCAAGTCGTTCACGCTGATCTACTGCGCCCGTTCGCGTGCCGAGGCCGCGTTCGTCGAACCGCTGTCGGCCCATGGCGATGCCGTGCGCTTTCACTTCGACGACGAGGCCGGCGTGCCGCCGGACCTGAAGGCGATGCTGGCCGGCCTGGACGTGCAGACGCACTTCTACTGCTGCGGCCCCGGCCCGATGCTGAAGGCGTTCGAGGCTGCCTGCGAAGCGCACGGCTACCCAAACGTGCACATCGAGCGCTTTGCCGCCGACCCCTCGACCGAGGCCGTGCAGGAGGGCGAGTACACCGTGTCGCTGTCGCGCACCGGCACCACCGTCAAGGTGCCGTCCGGCAAGTCGCTGCTGGACGCGCTGCTCGATGCCGGCGTGCAGATGGACTACAGCTGCCGCGAAGGCGTGTGCGGCTCGTGCGAGACCGCGGTGCTGGAAGGCTGCCCCGACCATCGCGACAGCGTGCTCAGCAGCAGCGAGCGCGCCAGCAACAAGACCATGATGGTCTGCGTATCCGGCTGCAAGGGCAATCGCCTGGTGCTGGACCTGTAATGTCTCGATCGGGTGCTCCGCTCTCCCGCATGCGAGGAGAGGGAGTAATCCTGTCGCGAAGAACCAGACGAGAAGTCCCGTGTTAACCCAGAGACAAGACGCAGCGTCCCCCGGCGCACCGGTGGCCGCCACCGCAGGTATCGTGACCACGGCCGACAGCGCTGGCCAGAGCGCAACGGCGGCCCGCAGCGGCCCGCTCACGCGCGGCAATATCGTTGCCCGCATCGAGCGTATGCCGGGCAACGCCATGCATATCCGCGCCCGGCTGCTGATCGGCCTGGCCACCTTCTTCGATGGCTTCGACGTGATCGCCATCGCCGCCACGCTGCCGCTGCTGATCGCGCAGTGGTCGCTCACGCCGGGCCAGATCGGCTTCCTGATCGCGGCGCCGTCGGTTGGCCAGCTGGTTGGCGCGCTGCTGTTCCCGGGCCTGGCCGAGCGCTTCGGCCGGCTGCGCTCGATCGGCTGGAGTGCGGGCATCATCGGCCTGATGAGCCTGGCCTGCGGCTTTGCCCCGTCGTTCGAGATCTTCGCGCTGCTGCGTATCGTGCAGGGCCTGGGCCTGGGCGGCGAGCTGCCGGTGGCGGCCACCTATATCAACGAGGTCACGCGCGCCCATGGGCGCGGGCGCTTCGTGCTGCTGTACGAAGTGGTGTTCCCGATCGGGCTGATGGTATCCAACGGCATCGGCGCCTGGCTGGTGCCGCACTACGGCTGGGAGGTGATGTACTTCATCGGCGGCGTGCCGCTGGTGCTGTTCTTCATCCTGCGCCGCGTGATCCCCGAATCGCCGCGCTGGCTGGCCGAGAAGGGCCGGCTGGAAGAGGCCGACGCTGCGCTGCGGGCATTCGAGGCGCGCGCCAGGACGCCGCTGCCGCCGCCGGGCGACACCAGCGCCTATGAACGCATGACCCAGCACCCGCGCCGCCGCGTGCGCGACCTGGTCAGCAAGCCCTATATTGGCCGCACGCTGGCGGTATGGATGTTGTGGGCAACCTGCGGCTTTATCCAGTACGGGCTGTCGACGTGGCTGCCCACGGTCTACAAGACCGTCTACCACGCGCCGCTGCAGCTGGCGCTGAACCTCGCCGCCGGAGCCTCGGTGCTGGGCGTGATCGGTTCGCTGGTGTGCGCGATGATCGTCGACAAGGTCGGGCGCAAGCCGGTGATCAATGTGTCGTTCCTGCTGTGCGCGCTGTCGCTGGTGCTGGCGGGGGTGTTCCACGCGTCGAACGTGTACGTGGTCGCTACCCTCTGCGCGCTGGCGATGGGGTTCCTGGCCAGCGGCTTTATCACCGCCTATGTCTATACGCCGGAGCTGTATCCGACCAGCGTGCGGGCGATGGGGTGTGGGCTGGGTGGGGCGTGGCTGAAGCTGGCGGCAATCTTCGCGCCGGGGCTGATTGCCAGCACCATCGGCAGCGGGAACCTCAGCGTCGCCTTCTTTGCACTGTCCGTGGTGCCCGCGCTGGCGGCTGTCACCGTGCATTTCCTTGGCATCGAGACCAAGGGGCGGGTGCTGGAAGAACTGGAGGTCTGAACGGGCGTGCTCGTCCCGTTCCCTTCGGGCCGCCCCGCAATCCGGGGGCGGCCCTTTTTCCTTATTCTTGCGTGCGCAACAGCTTGCGCAACCCCTGGTAGACCGCCTCCCGCTCCTCCGGCGACAACTGCCGGATCACCTGCGCCTGCCCCCGCCGCGCCAGCGGCATCACCTGGTCATGCAGCGCGGCACCGGCTTCGCTGATCGCGCAGATCAGCTTCTTGCGCGGCGTGTTGCCGGCTGAGGTCAGTCGCACCAATCCCCGTTCCTCCAGCAGCCGCAGCGTGCGGCTCACCAGCGCCTTGTCCGAGGTCGACTGCGTCACCAGTTCGGCAAACGGCAGCTCGCGTGCGTGCGCCAGCAGCGCCAGGATGCGCCACTCCGGCACGGTCAGGCCGAACTGTTCCGCATAGGGCTTGGTCACCGTGCTGCGCAGCGCGGTGACCAGCTGGCTCAGCATCGTGGTCAGGAAATTGTCGACGGTCAGGCCGCTGCCGGCCTCGTCGAGGTCGGTCCAGGGGCTGGTGTTGTTGGTGTCTGGCGCGGGCTGGCCGTTGGCGGGCGCGGCGTCACGGGGCATGCGTTCCTCTTGGTCAGGGTCCGCCGGCCGCAGAGTTCGGGCCGGTTGGCGGGCCCGATTGTCTCACAGGCGCTGGCCAATTCCGTCGAGCTGCGCCGCCGCGACCAGACCATCGTGGTGCGTTGGCCCGCCGCCCGGGGCGAGCAATGCGCGGCCTGGCTGCGCGACCACCTGCGTCCAGGGGCATAGGCGGGCCCAGGGCGGGGTCTGCCGGCAATACGGGTACCCTATGGGGTGCAGGCGTGATATATGAGAGCGTTACGCCAAGACCGAATATTGCTGAGACAGACCATGACGACCGATTCGCCGCAGGAAGACACGCAGGAAAGCGGCCAGGAGGGCGCCCAGGAGAGTGCCCAGGACAAGTACATCGTGCCGGGGCTGGAGCGCGGCCTGCGGCTGCTGGCCGAATTCAGCAGCCGTGAGCGCACCTTGTCGGCGGCCGAGCTGGCGCGTCGCCTGAAGGTGCCCCGTTCGACCGTGTTCCGGCTGCTGGCCACGCTGGAAATGATGGGCTTCGTCGAGCGCACCGACGGCGGGCGCGAGTTCCGCCTGGGCATGGCGGTGCTGCGGCTGGGCTTTGACTACCTGGCCTCGCTGGAGCTGACCGAGCTGGGCCGCCCGCTGCTGGACCGGCTGCGCGACGAGATCCACTATCCGTGCAACCTGGTGGTGCGCGACGGGCGCTCCATCGTCTATGTGGCCAAGTCGGTGGCCTCGCGCCCGTTTGCCAGCACGGTCAATGTCGGCACGCGGCTGCCGGCGCACGCCACCGTGCTGGGCCGCGTGCTGCTAGAGGACCTGTCGCTGGCGGAACTGCGCGCGCTGTATCCGGAAGAGCGCCTGGAGGTGTATTCCGAAAGCACCCCGCGTACCGTCGAAGAGCTGTACGACATGGTCCAGCGCGACCGCCAGCGCGGCTATGTGCTGCATGAAGGGTTCTTCGAGGCCAGCATCTCCACCATCGCGGCGCCGGTGCGCGACCGCAGCGGCAAGGTGGTGGCGGCGCTGGGCGCGACCATCCCGGCCTCGCGCATCGATCCGGACCAGCTCGACAACGTGGTGGAACAGGTCAGGCGGGCGGCGGCCGAGCTGTCGCGCCTGCTCGACTACCGGCCGGAGGTGCCCAAGCCGTTCGCCTGAGGGCAAGACGCCGCCGGCCCTCGGCTTCGCTCCGCGCAAGCGCAGAAAGAACCAACAGGGCACTTTGAGCCTGCGCAGCAGCCGTAGGCGTCCCCGCGATGCGGCTGGCAGCAGGCGGCCTACACCCTGCATGGGGATCGTTCAATAGTGGGTGATCGGAGGCGTTATCCCTGACTCACATGGCGTAGCAGGCTCGAACGGGCACCCAAGCCCAAACGGCAAGCACCACCGTGCGAACCACCAACGCCGTGCAATTGATTGCCAGCCGCATAGGCGACGCGTTTCTTGCTTACTTCTTGTCGCTTGGACAAGAAGTAAGTCGCCGGCTACGCCGGCGAAACAGCCCACGCGCGCCAAGAGCGACGACCGACCGCATAGCGGACAAGCCCCAAAAAAACAGCCGCACGCGGCGGCTGCTCTTGAAACCATCACTGGTACAGAATCGCTCAAAGCCCCAACACAAGCTTCGCAATGATATTGCGCTGGATCTCGTTAGACCCCCCATAAATCGACGCCTTGCGATAGTTGAAATAACGCGGCGCCAGCACGGCCGCATAGTCCGGCCCGACCCGCTGCGCCGCCTCACGTCCCTGCAACTCAGCCCATGTGTCCTGCACGAACGGCAACGCCGCCGGCCCTGCAGCTTCCACGGCGAGTTCGCTGGCCGCCTGCAGAGTCTCAGTGCCCGTGAGCTTCAGCATGCTAGACGCAGCGCCGATCGAGGTCCCCGATTCCACGCCTGAGAACACCCGCAACTCAACCGCTTCAAGCGCAGCAGCACGCAGGTGCAGCGCTGCCAGCTTGCGGCG
Source organism: Cupriavidus sp. CP313 (assembly GCF_054072015.1). Taxonomy (NCBI): domain Bacteria; kingdom Pseudomonadati; phylum Pseudomonadota; class Betaproteobacteria; order Burkholderiales; family Burkholderiaceae; genus Cupriavidus; species Cupriavidus sp. CP313. The sequence goes on from NZ_JBSVZB010000006.1 coordinate 358,257, forward strand.
GAACAAGGGATCGTCCAGCAGGCGGCCACCGTCGTCGGCAGGCTGTTCCGCGGCGATTTCCGCGATCTTCGACAACTGCTTGCGCAGCATCGGGCTGTAGGTGCCGCCGCGCTCGAACTCAAGCAGGTACTTGGCATAGGTCCAACCCTTGCCTTCTTCCCCGATGCGGTTCGCCACCGGCACGCGCAAGTTCTCGAAGAACACCTGGTTCACTTCCTGCTGCCCGGTCATGGGACCGTCCAGCGTCGGCAGTGCCGACACCGTGATGCCAGGGGTGTGCATGTCGAGCAGCAGGAACGAAATCCCCTCCTGGCGCTTCGATTCGCGGCTGGTGCGCACCAGGCAGAACATCCAGTCGGCCCACTGCGCATGCGTGGTCCAGATCTTGGAGCCGTTCAGGATGTAGTGCTCGCCCTCGCTGTCGGTGCCGTGGTCGGCGCGCATCTGCAGCGAGGCCAGGTCGGAGCCGGAGTTGGGTTCGGAATAGCCCTGGCACCACCACACGTCCGAGCTCAGGATCGGCGGCAGGAAGCGCTGCTTCTGTTCGGGCGTGCCGTACTTCATGATCACCGGCGCCACCATCTTCAGGCCCATCGGCGACACTGGCGGGCAGCCGGCGGCGGCCAGTTCCGACTGGAAGATAAAGCGCTCGGTCGAGGTCCAGCCCGGGCCGCCGTGTTCCTTCGGCCAGTTCGGCGCGGCCCAGCCGCGCGCGTGCAGCGCCTTCTGCCAGCGCAGCTGCGCGGCCTTGTCGAGGTAGCCGTTCTTGGACTGCGCCATCATCGCGCGCAGGTCGGCGTCATAGGCCTGGGCGATCCAGGCGCGCACGTCTTCGCGGAACTGCTGGTCTTGCGGGGAGAAATCGAGATTCATCGACGGGCCTCGCTGGGTAATCGTCTGTGTTCGGGGATGCTGGCTTCAGGCCGCGGCCTGGGCGGGGTAGAGCAGGTCGGCGTAGCGGCGCAGGTGGTGCTCGGCGGAGCCCAGCTGCAGGTCGATCGCGGTGACGCGCTTGAAGTAGTGGCCCACGGCCAGCTCTTCGGTGACGCCCATGCCGCCGTGGATCTGCACCGCCGCCTGGCCGACAAAGGCGCCGGCCTGGCCGGCCTGGATCTTGGCCGCGCACGCCGCCTGGGCGCGCGCCTGCGGTGCGCTGGCGGCCTGCATCGCCGCCACCTGGGTCAGCGCCACGGATTGCTCCAGCTGCATGTACATGTCGGCCATGCGGTGCTGCAGCACCTGGAAGGTGCCGATCGGCACGCCGAACTGCTTGCGCTGGCGCGCATAGTCGATGGTGTCGGCCAGCATGCGCGCCATCGCGCCATTGGCTTCGGCAGAGAGCGTGACCATGGCTTCGTCGCACAGCTGTTCGATCAGGGCAAAGGCTTCGCCTTCCGCGCCGATGCGCTGGCTGGCCGGCACCTGCACGTTGTCTAGCAGCACCTCTGCAGCGCGCAGGCCGTCGAAGGTCGGGTACTCGCGCAGCGTCACGCCCGGCGTGTCGCGTGCAATCCAGAACAGGCTGATGCCGTCGCGGTCGCGGCGCGCGCCGGAGGTGCGGGCGCTGACCACCAGATGGGTGGCGAACGGCGCGCCGACCACGGCCTGCTTGTGCCCGCTCAGCTTGTAGCCGTTGCCCTGGCGCGTGGCGCTGGCCTGCACGCCGTGCCGGCAGTAGCGGCTGGCGGGTTCGGCATGGGCCCAGGCGGCGGTGGCTTCGCCGCCGATGATGGCCGGCACCCACTGCGCGGCCAGCTCGGGGCTGCCGTGCATCAGCGCGCCGCCGCCCAGCACCACGGTGCCCAGGTAGGGCTCCAGCACCAGGTGGCGGCCCAGTTGTTCCATCACGATCATGTGCTCGGCCGCGCCGCCGCCCAGGCCACCCAGCGTCTCGGGGTAGGCCGCGCCGAGAATGCCGAGCTCGCGGGCGAATGCGCGCCAGCAGTCCGGGCGCCAGCCCGCGGCGGACTGCACGGCAGCACGGCGGGCTTCGAAATCATAGTGGTCGGCCAGGTAACGCGCGAGCGTGTCGCGCAGCATCGACTGTTCTTCGCTGAACTGGAAATCCACCTTGGCTCCTTCGGAATGGGGGGTGAGGCGTGATTGCGGTAGTCTGGCGGGCATCATCCTGCCAGGCCGACCGGTGGCGCATCGTCGCATCGGACGAAGCTGTCCCGGCGCGTCCGCGGTCCGCTTTTTGCGGCACTGCGGCAAAACGGTGGCGGGACCGCTTCGTCGCTTCCGACGATTGTTGAACCGGCTGGGGTTCCGAGAATGCGGGATCGGCATCCGCCAACACACCGACACCCGTCGAGGAGTTCAACGCCATGCATCCGCACATCCACGCGCAGCGCACACCCGAAAAACCAGCCGTCATCATGGGTGGCAGCGGCGCAGTCGTCACCTACCGCGAACTGGACGAACGCTCGAACCAGGTCGCCCATCTGTTCCGCAGCCAGGGACTGCAGCCCGGTGACCGCGTGGCGTTCATGGTCGAGAATCATCCGCGCCTGTTCGAACTGTGCTGGGGCGCGCAGCGCAGCGGCATTGTCTATATCTGCCTGAGCACGCGGCTGAACGTGGCCGATGCCGCCTACATCATCAATGACAGCGGCGCTAAGCTGCTGGTCACCACGCACGCGCAGGCCGAGGTCGCGGCAGCCGTGGCCGGGCAGACGCCGGCATTGCGCGGCAGGTTGATGCTGGACGGCACCGTGCCGGGCTATGACGCGTACGAGACCGCGCTGGCGCGCTGCCCGGCAACGCCCATCGATGGTGAAGTGACCGGTGGCGACATGCTGTATTCGTCCGGCACCACGGGCCGGCCGAAGGGGGTGTATGCGCCGCCGTCGAGCGCGAATATTGAAGAGCCCACGACCCTGACCAGCCTGTGCCAGCGGCTCTATGGCTTCGATGCCGAGACGCGCTACCTGTCGCCCGCGCCGCTTTACCACGCGGCGCCGCTGCGCTACAACATGACCGTGCAGGCGCTGGGCGGTACCGCGGTGGTGATGGAGCATTTCGATGCCGAGCACTACCTGCAGCTGGTGCAGCAGCACCGCATCACGCATACGCAGCTGGTGCCGACGATGTTCTCGCGCATGCTCAAGCTGCCCGAGGCGCAGCGGCAGGCCTATGACGTGTCGTCGCTGCACGTGGCGATCCACGCGGCCGCGCCGTGCCCGGTGCAGGTCAAGGAAGCCATGATCGCGTGGTGGGGACCGGTGATCTGGGAGTACTACGCCGGCACCGAAGGCAATGGCGTGACCGTGGTCAGCACGCCGGAGTGGCTGGAGCGCAAGGGCACGGTGGGCCGGGCCATGGTTGGCAAGCTGCGCATCTGCGGGCCGGACGGCGCGCTGCTGCCGCCGGGCGAATCGGGCACGATCTACTTTGCCGAAGGCCGCGCCTTTGCGTACCACAACGACGAGGCCAAGACCGCGGAGTCGCGCCACCCGCAGCAGCCGGACTGGAGCACCATCGGCGATGTCGGCTACGTGGATGCGGACGGCTACCTGTACCTGACCGACCGCAAGGCCAACATGATCATCTCCGGCGGTGTCAACATCTACCCGCAGGAGGCAGAGAACCTGCTGATGACGCATCCCAAGGTGATGGACGTGGCCGTGATCGGCGTGCCCAACGAGGACTTCGGCGAAGAGGTCAAGGCTGTGGTGCAGCCCGCCGACATGGGCCTGGCCGGTCCCGAGCTGGCCGCGGAACTGATCGCGTTCTGCCGCGCCAACCTGTCGGCCATCAAGTGCCCGCGCTCGGTCGACTTCGCGTCCGAGCTGCCGCGCCTGCCTACCGGCAAGCTGCTCAAGCGGCTGCTGCGCGACCGCTACTGGGCTGGCCACGCCAACAAGCTGGTGTAAGGCCGCATGCCGTTGCCCGCATTTTCGCGAGTGCAGCGGTTTACGTCATAATCCCCCGTTACATCACAGCCACGGTCGCCCGCCTGCATCCGCAGCGCGGGCGGGCGCATCGCGCGGCCTGCAACGGCAGCGATGTGCGGGAGACGACAACAGCCAATGGCAAGTATCGAGGAGACCGGACGGCGCACGCCGCCGCCCGCCGGCGCCGCATCGCTGGCGGCCAAACTGCGTCCGCCGCTGCTGACCCCGTTCCAGGTCGAGCGCGCGGCGATCTGCGAGGCCGTGTGCGCGGCGGGCTTCGTCAAGCTTGTGCTGGTGCGCGCACCGGCGGGCTTCGGCAAGACCACGGCCATGCTCCAGTGCCGCGCGCGCCTGGAGGCCGCGGGCGGGCGCACCGCCTGGCTGACGCTGGACCGCTCTGACAATGATGCCTCGCGCTTTCTGGGTTCGGTCGAGGCAGCCATCGCGCAGGGCATGGGCGGCGGTGGTCCCGGCCGGTCCGCGCACGGCGCGCTGGCGCAGGATCCCGGCGAGCAGGCGCTCGCCCTGATCGACCGCCTGGCCAGCCATAGCGGCGACTTCACGCTGTTCCTCGATGATTTCGAAGCGATCCAGAACGCCGCCGTGACCGGACTGGTCTGGCAACTGGTGGAAAGCCTGCCGCCCGGCTGCCGCGTGGTGATCGGCACGCGCTGGGTGCCGGAAACCGGGCTGGGCCGCTTGCGCGCGCGCGGCGAGCTGCTTGAGATCGAGCCGGCGCAGCTGCGTTTTTCCGCCGGCGAAACCGCATCCTTCCTGCGCCAGGCGCGCGGGCTGAAGCTGGAGCAGGCGGCCATCAGCGTGCTGCACCGGCGTACCGAGGGCTGGGCCACGGCATTGTGGCTGGCGTCGGTGGCGCTGGAGCGGCGCAGCCAGCCAGAGGGCTTTATCGCGGGCTTCTCCGGCTCCAACGCGGCGATTGCCGACTACCTGGTCGAAGACGTATTCCTGCACCTGCCCGAGGCGGTGCGCGACTTCCTGCTGCGCACCTCGATCCTGGACCAGTTGTGCGGGCCGCTGTGCGACGCCGTGTGCGAGCCCGCGACAGCTGGTAGCAGCGACGAAATCCTGGCCTGGCTGGAGCGCGCCAACCTGTTCCTGCTGCCGCTGGAGAGCGAACGCTATGGCGAGCGTGGCTCCGGTGCGGCATCGGAGCAGTGGTACCGCTATCACAGCCTCTTTTCCGGCTTCCTGCGCGGCCAGCTGGCGCAGGCCATGCCTGACGCCGTGCCGCAGCTGCACCTGTCGGCATCGCGCTGGTATGAGTCGCAGGGGCGCCCGGTGCCCGCCATCGAGCATGCGTTCGCGGCCGGTGCGCTGGCGCACGCGCTGCCGTTGCTGGACGGCGCCGCGGACGACCTGCTGGCACAGGGCCGCATGCGCCTGCTGACGCGCTGGCTGGAGGCGGTGCCGGCCGAGGAACTGGCGCGCTGGCCCAAGCTGCAGATCGCACGCGTCTGGGCGGTGTCGTTCACGCGCGGCCCGGCCGAAGCCATCGCCCTGCTGCAGCAGATCCCCACCGAGGGCGCGGCCGGCGACCTGCTGGCGCATATCCGCGCGCTGCGCCACATGCTGCTGAACATGATGGACCGCTTCGACGATGCGCGCGCCTTCGCCCGCAATGAGCTGCCGCCGTTGCCGATGGGCTATGCCTTCCCCGATGCGATCCTGGGCACGTCGATGGCGCGCCTGGCTGCAGTCGCCGGCGACTACCCGGAGGCGCGCCGGCTGCTGCAGGTGGCGCGGCACGCGGTGCGCGGCTCGGACAGCAATTTCAACAAGATCTTCTCGGAGTCGGTTGAAGGGCTGATTGACCTGCGCCAGGGGCGGCTGCAGCAGGCGCTGGCACGGTTTCGCATCGCCGCCAGCACGATGCTGCCGAACCGCTTCGGGCCCACCAACGGCAACGCCATGGCCGGCATCCTGCTGGCCGAAGGCCTGTACGAGAGCGGTGATTCCGAGCGCGCCGGCCGCCTGCTCAACGTCTACCTGCCGCTGTCGCGCGACCTCGGCCTGCCCGACCAGATCATCACCGGGCACACGGTGCTGGCCCGCATTGCCTTTGAGCGCGGCGAAGCCGACCAGGCCCATGAATGGCTGGCGCAACTGGAAGCGCTGGGGCACCACCGCGGGCTGACGCGGCTGGTGATGGCGGCAATGCTGGAGCGCGCACGGCTGGCACTGCGCCAGGGCAATGTCCACGCGGCGCAGGAGGCGATCGAACGTGCCGCCGATCCGGCGCTGTGGCGCACGCGGCCCGGGGTCAGCTCCTTTGCCAGCGATGTCGAGGACATCACCCTTGGCCGGCTGCGGCTGGACCTGCATGCGCGGCCGGGCACGCCGGTGCGGGAGGCTATCGAGCGCGAACTGGCGGCTGCCGCCGGCAACCAGCTGATGCGCCGCGCGCTCAAGCTGCGCATCCTGCTGGCGCAGGCGTGCCAGCGCACTGGTGACGGCGCGCACGCGCTGGTGGTGATGGGCGAGGCGCTGCGTTTTGGCGCGGCCGAAGGCTTTGTCCGCATCTTTGCCGACGAGGGCGAAGACGTGCGCCGGCTGGTGGCCGACGCCTGTGCGCGCCAGTCGGCCAGCCTGCCTGCCCCCTACGTGGAAAAGCTGCTGCAGGCTTGCGGTCACGCCGGGGGCGAGCAGGCCGCCGGCGCGGGCCGGCCCGCGCCGGCCGCGCTGGTGGAGCCGCTGACGCCCAAGGAGCAGAAGGTGCTGCAGCTGCTGGCCGAGGGCTATTCCAATGTGGCCATGGCTGAGCGGCTGTTCGTGTCCGAGACCACGGTGCGCACCCACCTGCGCAATATCAGCGCCAAGCTGCACGCCAGCAACCGCACCCAGGCAGTGGCCATCGCGCGCCAGCTCGGGCTGCTCTGAGGCCGCGCCGCAGGCCAGCCTGCGCGCGCGGTTGCTTGCTCAGATGCCCATGAACTCCGTGAATTCATCCAGCGGCGCGCGCACGGCGCGCAGCAGGTTGGCGGGCGCCTCGGGATCCTCGTAGCCGATCGCCATGCCGGTGAACAGCATCCGTTCGGCCGGCAGCGACAGGAACTTGCCGATGGTCTGCGGGTACATCGCCCAGCATTCCTGCGCGCAGCTGTCCAGCCCTTCTTCACGCAGCAGCAGCATCACCGTCTGCAGGTACATGCCCAGGTCCGACCATTGCGGCGGGCCCATGCGGCGGTCCACGGTGCAGAACAGCGCCAGCGGCGCGCCGAAGAAGGTGAAGTTGTTGGCAAACTGGGCCAGCCGCCGCGCCTTGTCCTCGCGCGGGATGCCGAGGTAGTGGTAGAGCGCCTCGCCCACCTGGAAGCGGCGGTCGCGGTAGGGTGAGACCAGCTCGCGCGGGTAGATGTCGTACTCGCGCTCTTCACCTGCGGGCGCCTGGGCGATGCGCTCGCGCATGATGGCGCGCAGCCCCTCCAGGGCCTCGCCGCCCACGACATGGATATGCCAGGGCTGCAGGTTGCCTCCGGAGGGGGCGCGCGCCGCGGCGTCGAGCACGCGCCGGATGGTGTCGGGCGCAACGGCCCGGGGCAGGAAGCCGCGGACGGACTTGCGGCTGGCGATGGCTTGGCTGACTTTCATGCGAACTCCGGATGGCGGATAGTCGACGGGCGCGCTTCAGATGAAGGGCGGCTCGCTGGTCCAGTCGAAGAAGTCGGGCATGTCTTGCGACACCGTTTCCGGGAACGCGGCGGGGCGCTTTTCCAGGAAGGCGCTGACCCCTTCCTTGACGTCGGCGGAGCGCCCGCGCGACTGGATCGCGCGGCTGTCGAGCTTGTGCGCTTCCATCGGGTGGCTGGCGCCGGCCATGCGCCAGATCAGCTGGCGCGAGATCGCCACCGAGACTGGCGCGGCATTGGCGGCGATCTCGCGGGCAATGGCCTGGGCGGCAGGGAGCAGGTCCTCGGGCGCGTGCAGCGAGCGCACCAGGCCGCGCTCATGCGCTTCCTGGGCGGAGAACACGCGGCCGGTATAGCACCATTCCAGCGCGGTCGAGATGCCGACCACGCGCGACAGGAACCACGACGACGCCGCTTCGGGCGTGATGCCCCGGCGCGCAAAGACAAAGCCGAACTTGGCGTCGGTCGATGCCAGCCGGATATCCATCGGCAGCTGCATGGTCACGCCCACGCCGACCGCGGCGCCGTTGACCGCGGCGATCACCGGCTTGAGGCTGCGGAAGATGCGCAGCGACACGCGCCCGCCGCCGTCGCGGTGCGCGGTGTCGGGGCTGGCGCCATAGCGCTTCTCGAAGTCGAAAGTCGAGCTGCCGCCGGACAGGTCGGCGCCGGCGCAGAAGGCCCGGCCCGAGCCAGTGACGATCACGGCGCGCACGTTGTCGTCGGCATCGGTGGCGTCGAACGCGGCGATCAGCTCATGCATCATCTGCGCGGTGAACGCATTGAGCTGGTCCGGGCGGTGCAGGGTGATGGTGGCGACACCGTCTTCAACGGCGTAGCGCAGGGTTTCGAACGAAGGCGTGGCTTGCGTCATGGGGGCTCCTGCCGGGATTGCTGTGAACAAGGGGGGAAGGATGCCGGGGTGGGGCGCCGGCACGGGGGCTCGGTCAACACTAGTGCAGAATGCGCCGCCCGCAATCGTCGCTTCCGACGAGGCTTGGAATCGGCACCTGGCCGTAGACTGACCCCGATCAAGCGGCAGGGCCGGCACTACCGCGCGCCTGCCCGCGCAGACAGCTAAGGGACAACCATGAAGACACGAATCACCGAACTGCTTGGCATCCGCTACCCGATCATCCAGGGTGGTATGCAATGGGTTGGCTACGCCGAGATGGCCTCCGCCGTTTCCAACGCCGGCGGGCTGGGCATCCTCACGGCGCTGACGCAACCCACGCCCGAGGACCTGGCCGAAGAGATCCGCCGCTGCCGCGAGATGACCGACAAGCCGTTCGGCGTGAACCTGACCCTGCTGCCGTCGATCAACCCGCCGCCGTACGCGCGCTACCTCGACGTCATCATCGAAAGCGGCATCAAGGTGCTGGAAACCGCCGGCAACAACCCCAAGGAACATATCGCGCGCGCCAAGGCCGCCGGCATCAAGGTGATCCACAAGTGCGTGGCGGTGCGCCATGCGCTGTCGGCCGAGCGCCTGGGCGTGGACGCGGTGTCGATCGACGGCTTCGAGTGCGCCGGCCACCCCGGCGAGGACGACGTGCCCGGCATGGTGCTGATCCCGCAGGCAGTGCGCAAGCTGTCGATCCCGGTGATCGCCTCCGGCGGCATCGCCGACGGACGCGGCATGGCAGCGGCACTGGTGCTGGGCGCCGAGGGCGTCAACATGGGCACGCGCTTCTGCGCCACGCGCGAGGCGCCGATCCACGACAACGTCAAGAAGGCGCTGGTGCAGGCCAGCGAGCGCGACACCAACCTGATCTTCCGCACGCTGCACAACACCGCGCGCGTGCTCAAGAACGCCGTGTCGGATGAGGTGGTGAGCATTGAACGCCGCCCGGGCGGCGCGCAGTTCGAGGACGTCAAGCACCTGGTCGCCGGCGTGCGCGGCAAGGCGGCGCTCAAGGCGGGCGAGGCCGACGGCGGCATCATCAGCGCCGGCCAGTGCGTGGGCCTGATCGACGACGTGCCCAGCTGCGAAGAGCTGATCACGCGCATGGTGGCAGATTGCCGCGAGCACCTCAGCGTGGCCTCGCGCTACTTTGCCTGACGCCATGGCCGAGGCCGAGATCGAGGCGGCGATGACCAGGGCCATCGCCGAGCCGGCCGGGGCCGCCGGGTCGGCCGACGTGGACGTGCCCGAGGGCTTCGTCCCGCTGCGCCGCATGAGCGGCTACATGGCGGGCTTCGGCCAGCTCTACCTGCATGCCGGGCGCCGCACGCTGGCGGTGCGGATCGACGAGAGTCATCTGAACAATCTGGGCATCCCGCACGGCGGCATGCTGGCGACGCTGGCCGATACCGCCATCGGCATGATGATGTCGCTGGAAACCGGCCGCGCCAAGAGCGCGGTGACCGTCAACCTGAGCCTGGACTACCTGGATTCCGCGCGCCTGGGCGACTGGGTCGAGGCCCGCGTGGAGTTCGACAAGCTCGGCTCGCGCCTGCGCTACGGCACCTGCCGGCTGGTCAGCGGCGAGCGCTGCCTGCTGCGCGCGACCGCGATCTTTGCGGTGCTGGCGCCGCGCACCTGAGGTGTGCGGCAAACTTCGTCGCTTCCGACGACGCTTGCCGCTACCCGCAGCGCAACAATGCAAAGCGACACTGCCGGCGCCAGATGCCGGCACTCCGGACAACACCATGGCTGCCCCGGCAGCCCGCACCGAACCAAGGAGATCACATGGCAGAGGCATATATCGTCGCGGCGGTCCGTACCGCCGGCGGCCGCAAGGGCGGCAAGCTGTCGGGCTGGCATCCGGCCGACCTGGCCGCACAGGTGCTGGACGCACTGGTGGAACGCACCGGCGCCGACCCGGCGCTGGTCGAAGACGTCATCATGGGCTGCGTGAGCCAGGTCGGCGAGCAGGCCGGCAACGTCGCGCGCAATGCCATCCTGGCCTCGCGCCTGCCTGAAAGCGTGCCCGGCACCTCGGTGGACCGCCAGTGCGGTTCATCGCAGCAGGCACTGCACTTTGCCGCGCAGGCAGTGATGTCGGGCGCGATGGACATCGTCATCGCCGCCGGCGTGGAAAGCATGACGCGCGTGCCGATGGGCCTGTCGTCGCAGCTGCCGGCCAAGAACGGTTTCGGTGTGCCCAAGAGCCCCGGTGTCGAGGCGCGCTACCCCGGCGTGCAGTTCAGCCAGTTCACCGGCGCCGAAATGATCGCGCGCAAGTATGACCTGTCGCGCGAGCAGCTGGATGCCTACGCACTGCAGAGCCACCAGCGCGCCATCGCCGCCACCAAGGCGGGCCGCTTCACTGCCGAAATCCTGCCGGTGGAAGTGCGCACGGCTGACGGTGCCAACGGCGAAATGCACACCACTGATGAAGGCATCCGCTATGACGCCACGCTGGAAAGCATCGGCAGCGTCAAGCTGATCGCCGAAGGCGGCCGCGTGACGGCTGCCTCCGCCAGCCAGATCTGCGACGGCGCCGCCGGCCTGATGGTGGTCAACGAGGCCGGACTGAAGAAGCTCGGCGTCAAGCCGCTGGCGCGCGTGCACACCATGACGGTGATCGGCCATGATCCGGTCGTGATGCTGGAAGCGCCGCTGCCGGCCACGGAAGTCGCGCTGAAGAAGGCGGGCCTGCGCATCAGCGATATCGACCTGTTCGAAGTCAACGAAGCCTTCGCCCCGGTGCCGCTGGCCTGGCTGAAGGCCACCGGCGCCGATCCGGAGCGCCTGAACGTGCATGGCGGCGCGATCGCGCTGGGCCATCCGCTGGGCGGCTCGGGCGCCAAGCTGATGACCACGCTGGTGCATGCGCTGCATACGCACGGCAAGCGCTATGGCCTGCAGACGATGTGCGAAGGCGGCGGGCTGGCCAACGTGACCATCGTCGAGCGTCTGTAAAGCTGTGAGAGCCGCTGCGTGCCGCGCAGGCACGCAGCGCATGGATTGCCGCAGTAAGGAGTAGTAAAGGGAGAAGGACCGGCGGCGCGGGCATGTCAAAGTGCCCGCGCCAGCAGCCGGAACAAAAAGGGGCCGCGATATCGCGGCCATTCTTGTTTGCGGTCTGTTGCCCCTCAGGCGAACGTCACTGCGCTGCGCCGGTCGGCGCGTTCCAGGTGCGGCACGTTGTTGAAGCTCAGCAGCCGCTGCACGCCGCGGCCGACGATGATCTCGCAGAACGCCGTGTTGCGGAATTGCAGGTTCATCTCGATGGCGGCCTGTGCCGGTGCGCCAAGCAGGTCGGCCGTGGCGCGGCCGATGGCGCCGCCGGAGCTCACCACCAGGATGGCATCCTCGCGCGTCGTGCCTTCGCTCGCGTGCGTCAGGGCGCCGGCAATGCGGGCGCCGAAATCGGCCCAGCTCTCGGGCATGTCGGTCAGCCCGTCCTGGGTCCATGCGGCGTAGGCCGCGCGGAAGGTGCGCCAGTAATCGTTGTAGTCGCCGTTCTGGTGCGCGCGATGGTCGGCGCCGCCGGTGTGGCAACGGTACAGCGCCTCGCCGTCGTATTCGTTCAGGCCCGGGTGCGAGACGATCGCTGCCTGCGGCTGCCCCATGCCGGCCAGGATCTCGCTGGCGGTGTCCTGCTGGCGCACCAGCGTGCCGGCTACCACGCGGCTGAAGCTGACGCCGCGCTCCTGGAAATACTCGCCCAGCCAGCGCGCCTGCTGGCGGCCGGTCGGCGACAGGCAATCGTAGTTGGCGGCGCCAAACGAGGCTTGTCCGTGCCGGACGAGGAAAAGCGTGGCCATGAGCGGTCCCGGTGAACGTTGAGGCGGATAGGGCTGTGCCTGGCACGGGGCCCGGCGTGGGCACATTCTAGGGAGGGCCGGCGCGCCAGCCAAGCAAGCGGTGGGCAATTCATAGCAGCCATGGCCTGGCTGCATTACCGCGGGTGGCGCGGGCCGATGGTGTGCTCAGGCCGGCTCTGCGCAGGTGACGCCGAGATAGCCGGCCATCAGGCGGTTGAGTTCCGGGATCATCTGTTCGTCGTCGAGGTGCAGTGGGCCGGAATCATTGAGCACGGCATTGACCAGCACGCCGAACACCGCCTGCATGGCAAAGCGCACGCGCAGCTCGGCGGTGTCGGCAGGCAACGCCAGCCGCGGCACCAGCAGCTGCACCATGCGCTCCACGATGGCTTCGCCGCTCTGGCGGTGGGGCACCCATTCCTCGGGCCGCGTGGACGCATGCCGCATCGACGCCCGGATCACGCCGCGGTTGGCCAGGGTGCCGAGCACCATGAAGCGCGCGGCCTTTTCCAGCAGCACCGGTGTCGGCACGTCGTCCCAGCGCTCCTGCGCCAGGTAGCGGTCGGTCGACGCGGCGGTTTCTTCCATCACCAGCGCGCGCAACGCCTCGAAATAGGCCATCTTGTCGCGGAAGCGCCCATAGAAGGCACCCACCGACACCTGGCACGCCGCGGCGATCTGCGCCACGGAAACGGCGGCAAAGTCACGCGCGGCAAGCAGTTCGCGGCCCGCGCCCAGCAAGGCTTGCTCGGTCTCGCGCGCACGGCGCTGGCGCGGCGGCTGCAGGATCGAGGGGGTATCGATACGGGGAAAGGAGGCTTTGGCGGTGAAGCCGGATTGGGTCGCTGACATTGGCACTCCGTATTCAAATTCGGATTCGATTTTGAAAATACCGGTGCGTGCCGCAACGCGTCAAGGGTTTTGTCGGGTGGCAGCCCGGCGTGGCGGGTGGGTGGGCTGCGCCGGAGGGGGCGGTGCGGCGCGCACGCCGCGCCGCTTGCCTCAGCGCGGGTCAGAGCGAGCCGAACACGGTGCCCAGTCCGTAGGTGAAGGCTGCCGCCATGCCCCCGATCAGCACCTGCCGCAGCGCCGAGAACCATCCCGGGCGGCCATTGAACGACGAAGTGCCCCAGCCCACCAGGCCAAGGCCGGCCAGGCACGCGAGGATGCTGCCGAGCTGCGCCGATGGCCCTGCGGTCACGAGGAACGGCAGCAACGGCACCAGCGCGCCGCTGCTGTACAGCACGAAGGAAATCACCGCCGCCTGTACCGGGTTGCCGCCGCGCTCCTGCGGGTTGATGCCCAGCACTTCGCGCGCAAAGGTGTCCAGGGCCGCGCGCGGGTTGCGCATGATCTCGTCGGCGGCGCGCTCGGCGTCGGCCGGCAGCACGCCCTTGCCCACGATCACCGTGACCAGCCGCTGCCGGGCCCGGGCGGCATCATGCGCGAGCTCGTGCGCCATGTCGCGCAGGCGCTTGTTGTTCATCTCGCGGCTGTTGGTCACCGACAGCCATTCGCCCAGCGCCATCGAGCAAGCGCCCGCCGTCAGGCCCGCCAGCCCGGCCAGGATGACGGCCTCGCGCGAGGCCGCCGCACCCTCCAGGCCCATCACCAGGCAGAAGCTGGACACCAGCCCGTCGTTGACGCCCAGCACGGCTGCACGCAAGGCGTTGCCGCTCGGGCGATGGATCAGGCGCCGCACGCGGGTGCCGAAGCCGGTTGGAGTGGGGGCGCTCGACAGGGGCATGGTCTTTTTGCGATGGAACGTTGTCAGTTGAAGCGCGGGCCCAGGTCATCCCGCATCCATTCGATAAAGGCGCGCGTGCGTGCCGGCAACAGCCGTGCATGGGGATAGATCAGCGACAGCGGCCATGCCGGTTGCTCGAAATCCTCCAGCACGATGCGCAGTTTGCGCGCCTCGACCAGTTGCGCGACCTGGTACGACAGGAAGTGGCCGAAGCCCGCGCCTTCGGCACAGGCAGCCACGGCGGGCGCGGTCTGGTTGAATTCCAGGTTGCCGGACACCTGCACGTGGAACTCCCGGCCGTCTTCCTGGAAGGTCCACCAGTGCGCGTGGTTGCCGGTGAAGCGCACGCAGTTGGCGCTGGCCAGTTCCTCGGGATGGCGCGGCACGCCGTGCTTGCGCAGGTAGGCGGGCGTGGCCACCACCACGCGGCGGATGCGGCCGACGGTCTGCGCCACCAGCGTGGAATCAGCCAGCGGGCCGATGCGCACGCCCACGTCCAGGTCTTCTTCAAGCAGGTTCACCACGCGGTCGGTGAATTCCATGCGGCAGCGCACGCGCGGATAGCGCTGCACGAAACGCGTGACCGCCGGCGCCACATACATCTGCCCGAACAGCACCGAGGCGGTCAGCGTGAGCTGGCCGCTGGGTTCGACATGGCTGGCGGTCAGGCCGGCCTCGACCTCGTCGATGGTGGCCAGGATGCGCCGGCAGTTGTCCAGGTAGCTGCGCCCCTCGCCGGTCAGCGACAGCCGCCGCGTGGTGCGGTTGAGCAGCCGGACCTGCAACTCGGATTCCAGCGCCGCCAGCGTGCGCACCACCGCCGGCAACGAGGTATGCAGCGTCGTGGCGGCTGCCGTCAGGCTGCCCTCGTCGACGATCCGCACAAAGGTCTGCATTGCGCGTAGCTTGTCCATGGCGCCACACATTACTCCATTTTTTGGAGTAGTCAAATATCAATTGCCCTATTTATTGCAACGGGTTCGGCGCCCAGAATCCGGCTATCCCAACCGTTGAGGAGAGTGCCATGCAAGAGACCAACCGCCCCGCCAAGCCGCTGGTGCTGTACCGCTCGCCGGTGTCCGGCCACGCCCATCGCGCAGAACTGTTCCTGGGGCTGCTGGGCTTGCCTTGCCGGCTGGTGGACGTCGACCTGCGCGGCGGCGAGCAGCGCAGCGAGGCCTTCCTGCGCCTGAACCCGTTCGGCCAGGTGCCGGTGCTGGATGACGACGGCGTGGTCGTTGGCGATTCCAACGCCATCCTGGTCTACCTGGCCACGCGCTATGACGGCGGCCGCTGGCTGCCGCGCGACCCGGTGGGCGCGGCGCGCGTGCAGCGCTGGCTGTCGGTGGCCGCCGGCGACATTGCCTTCGGGCCGGCGGCGGCGCGCCTGGGCGTGCTGTTCGGCAGGCCGGTGGCGGTGGACGATGCCATCGCCCGCGCGCAACGGCTGTTCACGCTGATGGAAACCCTGCTGGCCGGGCAGCCGTTCCTGGCGGCCGACCACGCCACCATTGCCGACGTGGCGGCCTACAGCTATATCGCCCGCGCCGAGGAAGGCAACGTGCCGCTGGCGCCGTACCCCGCGCTGAACGCCTGGCTGCGCCGCATCGAAGCCTTGCCCGGTTTCGTGCCGATGCTGGTGTCGAAAGTCGGCCTGGCCGCGTAGCGCCTGCCGGTCCCGCGTATCGCCAATCTATCGGACAAGGAAAAGGAGCCCGTCATGGATCTGCCCACATGGCCGCACGCCGGCCTGCCATTCCACGCCGGCGAACTGGCCGCCCAGGAGCGCGCCGGCAAGCGCGAACGCATGGCCGCGTCCGGCCCGCGGGTGATCCGTGGCGAGATGCCGGAGCAGCACCGCACGTTCTTTGCGCAGCTGCCGTTCCTGCTGGTTGGCGCCGTCGATGCCGACGGACAGCCCTGGGCCACGATGCTGGCCGGGACGCCGGGGTTTGCGCATACGCCTGACGCCACGCACCTGCGCATCGACGCCGTGCCGCTGCCGGGCGACCCGGCGGCCACGGCCCTGGCGCAGGGCGCGCGCATCGGCCTGCTCGGGATCGAGCTGCCTACGCGCCGGCGCAACCGCATGAACGGGACTATCGTGGCGCGCGACGAGGGCGGGCTGACGGTCGAGGTCGAGCAGAGCTTTGGCAACTGCCCGCGCTATATCCAGTTGCGCGACGTGAGCCTTGCCGAGCCGGCGCCCGCGCCGCCCGCCTGGCACGGTGACGCGCTGGACGAGCAGGCGGTGGCTTGGCTGCGCGGCGCCGATACCCTGTTTATCGCCACCAGCCACGCCGCATCGCCGCAGGACGAGGGCGAGCACACCGGCGGCGCCGATGTCTCGCACCGCGGCGGCAAGCCTGGCTTTATCCACGTCGACGAGGCCGGCACGCTGACGTTCCCGGACTTCAACGGCAACAACTTCTTCAATACGGTCGGCAACCTGCTGGCCAATCCGCGAGCCGGGATCGTGGTGCCGGACTTTGCCGATGGCTCGCTGTTGCATGTTGGCGGGCACGCCGAGGTGATTTGGGAGGGCGATGAACTGGCGTCATACGCCGGTGCCGAACGGCTGGTGCGGCTGCATGTCGAGCGCGTGGTGCGGCGTGCGGCGGTATTGCCGCTGCGCTTCGGTTTTCGCGAATATTCGCCGGTGCTGGCGGACACGGGCGCGTGGCCGGCGCGTTGAGTCCGGTGGTCCAGGTCAGGATATTGTCATAAAAATGACATCAAAAAGTCACAAAAGAGTCACAATAGAGGCTGACGACTGTCCGTAGCACGCCGACCAGGGCGCTGGCGGGCAGCCCTGTATCAAGGAGAAAACAACCGTGGACAAGACGAACAACAAGCCGCAAGCCCGCCGGGACATCCTGAAACACGCACTGCTGGCCCTGGCCGCCGCGCCGCTGGCGCTGGTGGCGGGGACCGCGCAAGCGGCCTGGCCGGAAAAGCCGATCCGGCTGGTGGTGGCATTCCCGCCCGGCGGCCCGGTCGACACGCACGCGCGCCTGCTGGCCGAAAAGCTGCAGCCGATCCTGGGCCAGTCGATCGTGATCGACTACAAGGCCGGCGCCGCCGGCAATATCGGCTCGGACAACGTCGCCAAGTCCGCGCCGGACGGCTACACGCTGCTGCTGGCCAACACCGGGCAGATGGCCATCAACAATTCGCTCTATCACAAGCTGCCCTACAGCATGCCGAAGGACTTCACGCCGGTGGCACGCACGGCGCTGATCCCGCTGGTGATGGTGGTCAACAACAACGTGCCGGCGCGCGACCTGAAGGCGTTCATCAGCTATGCCAAGGCCAACCCGGGCAAGCTGAACTTTGCATCGGGCGGCAATGGCGGCATCTCGCACCTGATGCCGGAAATGTTCAAGCAGGCTTCGGGCACGTTCATCGTCCATATCCCGTACAAGGGCAGCTCGCCGGCGCTGACCGACGTGATGGGCGGCCAGGCGCAGATGATGGCCGACTCGATCCCGCTGTTCACGCAGTACATCAAGGCGGGCAAGGTGCGTGCGCTGGCGGTGACGTCGCCGCAGCGCTCGCCCGCGCTGCCGGATGTGCCGACGATGCAGGAGGCCGGGCTGAAGGGCTTCGAGGTGGTCGGCTTCTACGGCATGCTGGCGCCGGCGGGCACGCCCATGGACTTGGTTTCGCGTCTGTCCGGTGCCTTGCGCACGGTGCTGGCCGACCCCGACACCAAGGCGAAGCTCGAGCAGCAGGGTGCCGAGCCCGCATGGCAGTCGCCGGAGGCGTTTGCCGCCACGATCACGGCCGAGCAGAAGCGCTGGGGGCAGGCAGTGAAGGCGTCGGGCGCCAGTATCGACTGAGCCGGGCTGGCATGCTCGGGCGCCGTGGCTCAGCTGCGCCCCCGATATTTCAGGCTGGCGCAGTGGCCGATGAGCGTGGTGATGCAGCAGGCATCGCCGCGCCACTCGCCGCCGATCACGATGCCGTCCTGGCCGGTCACCAGCTTGCGCTGGCATTGGCCCGGCACCGGCGTGCGCTCCATGCCGGCATCGCGCGGGCCGCTGCCCGGTGCGCGCGCGGGCGCAACCGAATCGTTCCAGACATAGGCCGTGCCGGAGGGCAGGGCCTGCACCGCTTGCGGCGGACCCCACTGGCGCTTCGCCTCATCGACGGGGACGTTTTTCCAGGAATCGAAGACGTCCTGCATGGCGCTGGCCTCCAGCCCGGCGCAGGCACCGGTGATGGCTGCCGCCCACAAGACGGCCAGGCTTGCACGCACGCTGGCGGCGCCGCGGGCCGTTGCGGCATGAAGGACTGGGTTGGCTGGCATGTAGGCTCCGCATCGGCGCAGCCGGCTGCAAGGGCCGGCCTGTGCAGGCTAACGGAGCCGCGTGCCTCGCTGCAAGCGCGCTCTGCGTGATGACGCACAGAGCGTGGCCGGCTTCAGTCGGCGAACAAGCCCAGGGGTTGCTGTGCGGCAGCCGACGGCGCCTTGCGGGCAGTCTGCCCGGCCGGGATGCGTGCCGGGCGTGGCGCCTCGGCAGGGGCCTCGGGGGCGGTCAGCGTGAACGGCCTGTGCACGGACAGCGGCACCGCCTGTGGCATCCATTGCGCCAGCCGCGGCGCGAGGATCTGGTACGTATCGAGGTCGAAATGCGCTGGTGCTGCCGCCAGCGCCTGCGCTTCTTCCAGCGTGGCTGCGCAGCCCAGGTAGCACCAGTCGTCGGCGACATGCCACCAGGCGCGTCCGTCGTGCTGCTCGCGCCAGGCGGCCGGGCCATCGAAGGGCCAGGGCATCAGCGCGATCGGCGCCAGCGCGGCGGCTAGCCGGGCGCGGTGCGCGCTCGACGGCTCGGCGCCGACGCAGGCACCGGCGCAGCGATGGACCTGGCGCTCAAAGCAGGGGCTGCCACGGCGGGTGGTTTTCTCCAGCGACAGCGTGGCCAGGCACAGGCCGTGTTCCTGCGCCAGTGCGCGCAAGCGAGCCTCGGCCGCGCCGCGGCTGCCGAACACCCCGAACAGGTCGCGATGCCGGCAAAAATCCGTATCGCGATCCGAGCGCAGGCGTGGCACCGGCAACTGCTGCGGCAGTTCCCAGGCATAGAGCCGGGTATTGCGGCGCAACAGCTGGTTGTGCACCGGCTGCATCGCCTTGACCAGCCGGGCTTCCAGCAGCAGCGCGCCGGTCTCGCCGCCGGTCTCGCGCCATTCCACGCGGCAAACCAGCCGGGCCAGCCGCATGTCCTTGCCGTACCGGTAGTCGCCGGAGAAATGGGCGCCGATCCGTTGCCGCAGGTGCACGCTCTTGCCGACATAGAGTGGCACGTCCTGGTCGCCATAGAAGATATAGACACCGGGCGCCGCCGGTACGTCTTCCAGCGCGGTTTCGTCCAGGCCGGCCGGCAGGCTGGCCCGCCGCACCAGCGTGCGCACGGCTGATTCCACCAGGTCGACGGAATACGTGGCATGGATCTTCTGCCAGAACTGCCACAGCAGCTCGGCATCGGCCAGCGCGCGGTGGCGGCCCTTGGGCGTCAGGCCGAAGCGTGCGATCAGCGCGTCCAGACCGTGGCGTTCCACGGAAGGGAACAGCGAGCGCGACAGCCTTACCGTACACAGCACGTCGGCCCGGAAGGTCACGCCGGCACGCCGGAAGGCATTCTTCAGGAAGCCATAGTCGAAGCGCGCGTTGTGCGCCACGAACAAGCGGCCTTGCAGGCGCTCGGCAAGCGATTCCGCCAGTGACTCGAAGGTTGGCTGGCCGCGCACCATCTCTTCAGTAATGCCGGTCATGCGCTGGATAAACGGCGGGATCGACATGCCGGGGTCGAGCAGGGTGTCCCATTCACTGATGCCGTCCGGGCCGACTTCGACCACGCCGATCTCAGTGATGCGGTCGCGCTGGGCGTCCGCGCCGGTGGTCTCCAGGTCCACAAAGACAATAGGGCGCGACAGCGTCGCGGCGAGAGAATGGGCGTCGAGCAGGCGCGCACCGTCCGCTGGCAGGCGCGACGGCAGGTAGGTAGGCATGTCAGGCATCTGCCGATTTTAAGGGGGCGCTGATGGTGGCACGAAGAAGTTTTCAAAAACCCCTTGCCAACCCCGCTGCGGTCACTTAATATTCGCCCCCTCGCAACACAACGCAGCGCTGCAAAGCAGACGCAGCAAGGGTTGCGGGGTCGACCGGGAGGTTGGCGCAGCGAAGTTTGCAGCGCTGACCGCAGCGAAAAAAGTTGCTAAAACGGTTGACGAAACGAAGAAAGCTCTGCATAATCTCGTTTCTCTGCTGCAGACAACGCAGCGACGCAAACGGCAAAGCCGGATGCGGCCCGCAAGGGCAGTTCTTTAACAACCAAACAACCGATAAGTGTGGGCGCTGGGTAGCGGACGCCGCTGTCTTCGGACAGTGTTGCTTCACAAGTTATACAGTGCTCGCACAGCAAAACGTGACTGGATCTTCGGATCTGGTCAGTCAGTTTTCTGAGAGTGAGCGACCGCTCGA